>JAZRJH010000031.1:0-25221 GCA_045645685.1 Acutalibacteraceae bacterium | reverse complement strand
CTTTGAAAAAAATAAATATGTGCTGAGTGAATCTGTAAGCCGAGTTCTGTCATTTAAGGCAATCATCTGTCTACGCCGTACATTGCTGCACGGCTTTAGCCACCCTTCGGAGTATCGTCGAGCAAACGACGGAATAAATCCTCCCCCAATCGGTGTTGCTTCGGATAGGGTTTGCAGGGCCATGCGGTTCCCCGCATCCCGGTGAGCTCTTACCTCGCCTTTCCACCCTTACCTGCAAAATGCAGGCGGTATATCTCTGTTGCACTTTCCCTAAGGTCACCCTCGGCGGCCGTTAGCCGTTATCCTGCTCTGTGAAGCTCGGACTTTCCTCACGCGACTCGAAGTCGCCCGCGACTGCCCAACTCACTCAGCACATACATCGTTTATTTTAAATCACATTTTATTAAAAGTCAAACAAAATATATAATTGTTTTAAATTATTTACAATTAAGCTATTGTATATCATTAAAACTTGCTGTAAAATGTTGAATATAAATAATGAAAGGATGTCCTGATGGAAGACATATATATTTCAAAAAAGAGAAGGCAGCCGGAAGACATCGATTTTGTTTTTCTCAACGAGCCTTCTCCCCCGCCGCACGAAGAAAAACCGTCCGAAAAGAAAAAGAAGAAACGCGGTTTTCTGAAATTCATCGCAACCGTGCTTATCGTTGTTTTTCTTTTTTCATCAACATTTATTTTTGTTTTTGCGGCAATGTCGGGTTATACAAGAAATGACCTTAAAAGAAACGAATATGTTTCGGCGCTTGAACTCAAAAGCAGTCCGTTGGTTTCCAACATATTGCTTCTCGGCGTTGACGGAAGCGCTGACGGCTCATCACGCTCGGATTCAATGATACTTGTTTCCGTTGACTTTGCCCACATGAAGATAAAACTTACATCTTTTCTTCGTGACAGCTGGGTTGAAATTCCGTCAAAAGGCAAGAAGGCTAAACTCAATTCAGCTTGCTCAAGCGGCGGCGCACAGCTTGTTGTTGACACAATCGAATACAACTTCGGAGTGGATATCGATCACTATGTTATGGTTGACTTTGATATGTTCACGCAGATTATCGACTCACTCGGCGGAGTTACGGTTGAAGTTACCGAAAAAGAAGCGAAATTCATCAACAGAACAACAAGACAAACCGTTGAAAGCGGAAAAGGCGTTACTCTCAACGGTGACGAAGCTCTTGTTTATTGCAGAATCAGAAAACTTGACTCCGACTACATGAGAACATACCGACAGAGAAAGGTTATTTCCGCACTCATCAGTCAGGCAAAAAAAGCAGGAATTCCCGCTCTCATTGACACAATGAACAAGGTTTTTCCGCTTATTCAGACAGATATGTCTGCGCTCGAAATTACGGGCCTTGTTTACAAAGCAGGATTGGGCGTAGTTGCTTTTGACATTGAACAAAACCGTGTTCCGATTGATGAACACATGGAAGTCGGCACAAAAAGCGGTCAATGGGTTGAAATTGTTGACATTGACGCTGCAAGCGAATATCTTCAGGATTATATTTACACAAACAAAATCAGGATTGAGGAAGATTAAATGAACATCACATTCAGAAAATTTGAAGAGAAAGACAGGGATATTTTCTTTTCGATGGTCAAAAAATTCTATGCACCGCCAGCCGTGCTTCATTTTCCGTCAGATGAAGTTATGATGTCGAGCTTTGATGCGGCACTTGAAATCCCTGAGCTTGTCAAAGGATATATTTTTGATTATGACGGTGAAACGGCGGGATATGCTGTGGTTTCAATGAAATTTGAAACAGAAGTCGGCGGAATGGCAGCATGGATTGAAGAGCTTTTTGTTGAAGAATCATTCCGCTCAAAAGGTATCGGAAGCGCATTTTTCGAGCATCTGAAAAAAGAGCTTTCGGGCAGAATAAAACGAATCCGTCTTGAAGTAGGCGATGAAAACGACGGTGCAAAACAGCTTTACAAACGGCTTGGATTTGAACCGCTCGACTACCGTCAGATGGTTATTGACAAAGAATTTTAAAGGAGAAGAATTATGAAAAAAATAATATCGGTTATAGTTTCGTTTATTCTTTTATTACCTTCATATCTTTTTAGTTTTTTGCCCGAAAACATTGATACCGAATTCGGATTTGAAAGCGGTGTTTCTGAGAATAAAATCATGATTTGTGATGAATATGTATCGGTTGAAACAAGCGGAATTTTCAAAAAAGGCAATGCGCTTTTATATGACTTCGATGAATACAAAACAGATTGTTTCAACTATTACGGAATAAAATACAGCACGGATTCATACACAAAAGGAACCATCACTTACACAAAAAACGGCTCGGAATATTCAGAAGAATTCTTCCTTGAGCCTAATGAAAACGAATGCTTTTATTCATTTATTGACGGCATTCTCAACAAAGTGAAATCAAGCAGACTTTGTTCGGTTTCTTTTGAACCGCTGAACAATGAAAACGGAGCTTTTTCGCTTCTCGGCATAGGTCTTTTTAACCGTGAAGTTCCCGAAAGAGAAGTATACATTCAGAATGACGAATACAAGCTCGGCATTGACCTTCTTTGGGGCGGAGCACTCAGTTATCTTGAAGACATGAACTCAGATGTTCAGGCAGTTGAAGTTGACGGGAGAATTTTTGTTGATTCAAACGCATCGGAAAGATACAAGACAAAATCCGTCAACAATAATGTTAATCTTATCAACAGATATGATCCCGGCAGACTTGTTCAGCAGTCATATTACGGTATTTTCAAGGACGGTTACGAATCCGGTGAATTCATGGGAAATGTTTGGAATTACAATCCCGTTCAAGGCGGCAATCAGTTCGGAGAAAGCAGTAAAATCGTTGATGTTATAACAACAGATTCTTCACTTTACATCAAGTGCCGTCCTCTTGACTGGGCAAAACCTGCCGAAGATATCACACCGTCTTATATGGAAGCAACTTATACTTTCAAAAACGGTCTTGTGGATGTTTCTTGCAGATTCGTTGATTTCTACGGTTGTAAAAGTGAAAGCACAACTCAGGAAATGCCTGCGTTTTACTGCATTGAACCGTTTAACAGATTTGTATACTACGGCGGTAATGCTCCGTGGACAAATGACACAAATCTCACCTATGAAAACGAGCTTATTTTCTGGCCCGATGCGGGATATCCGAATTTTTATTCCACCGAAAACTGGGCAGCATTCATCGGTGAATACGATGACAGCTTCGGAATCGGAATTTATGTTCCAAGTGAACCAGCTTTTCTCGCAGGTGTTTACGAAAGAGAAAAAACATCAAACACCGACCCGTCAAAAGACGAAACAACATCATATATAGCCGCTGTTGAATGGCTTGACTTTGCAAGTTTCACACCGATTGAGTATAACTATTCTATCGCAACGGGAACTGTTCCGGAAATGAGAAATGCATTTTCAACAGTAAAATAAAAAGATAAAACCGCCGCAGATTTCTGTCTGCGGCGGTAATTTTTATAAATTTGCAAGCTCTTTATAATCTGCCTTGAGTGAAGAATAAAGTTTTTTATAAAGAGCAAAATTCTTTGAATATTTTTCGCTGTTTTCCGAAGCGGGAAGATACTCGTTGTTGCTGTATTTCACCATAGTATCGGCAGCTTCATAAATATCTTTATAAAGACCTGCTCCGACTGCGGCAAGAACGGCAACGCCGAGAGCGGGGCCTTCCTTGGACTGAATGGTTTTTATCTTAAGACGGAACATATCTCCGAGCATTTCTTTCCAGAGCTTTGATTTTCCGCCGCCGCCCGTAACGAGCATAGAATCGGGATTGATTCCCATACCGTCAAGGACTTCAAGGCAATCCATAAGCGAATAACCGACACCTTCCATAACGGCACGGATGAAATGCGCTCTTGTGTGCATTGCGGAAATTCCGAAGAACACTCCCCTGCAATCGGGGTCAAGATGCGGTGTTCTTTCGCCCATAAGATAAGGGAGATAGAAAAGTTTTTCCGCACCGATCGGTATGCCTGCCGCTTTTTCGTCGGTAATCTTATAGACATCTTCATTCTTTGCGGCGCTTTCTTCCGTTTCTGCAAGACAAAACTGATTCTTGAACCATTGAAGCGAAAGACCTGCCGCCTGAGTAACGCCCATAACATGCCACTTATCAGGCACAGCACAGCAGAAGGTATGAACTCTGCCCATGGGGTCAATTTTCGGCTCATCGGTATGAACAAAAACAACACCTGAAGTGCCGATTGTGGTGAATGCTTTTCCGTCACGGATAACGGCTGTACCGACTGCGGCAGCGGCATTATCGCCTGCACCCGCAACAATAAGGGTTTCTTCGGAAAGGCCAGTTTCTTTTGAAACTTCGGCACTCACTCGACCCGTAACTTCAACGGATTCATAAACCTTTGCGAGCATGGATTTATCAATACCGAGCTTTTCAACAACTTCATCAGACCAGCAACGGTTTTTGACATCAAGAAGCTGCATACCCGAAGCATCGGAAACATCGGTTGCAAAATCACCCGAAAGTCTGAAACGAAGATAATCCTTGGGAAGAAGTATATGTCTGCACTTATCAAAATTCGCTTTTTCATGCTTTTTGACCCACATGATTTTGGATGCGGTGAATCCCGTAAGAGCAGGATTTGCAGTTATTTCGATAAGTCTTTCTTTGCCGATGATATTGGTTATATCTTCACATTCTTCGCCCGTTCTCTGGTCACACCAAAGAATTGCAGGGCGGATAACATCGCAATTCTCATCAAGCATAACGAGTCCGTGCATCTGACCCGATATACCGAGAGAAACAATATCTTCAGCCGTAATTCCGCTTTCGGAAAGAACTTCATTCACGGTTTCTTTTGCGGCAATCCACCAGAGTTCGGGGTCCTGCTCCGCCCAGCCGTTTTTTGGCTGAGAAAGAGGATATTCTCTGTAAGCCGAAGCGATGACATCGCCCTCACGGCTGAAAACAACAGTTTTCAGACCCGTCGTGCCTAAATCTATACCGATAACATATTTCATTTTATCACCCGAACATTATGTTATTGATTACGCTTTCAAGATATTCCTGCTTGCCCGAGCCGGGATTTGCAGGCTTACCCATTTCAAGAGCATAGTCGGAAAGTTCTTCAAGGGTAACGTCACCGTTTCTGATTTTCTGACCGATTCCGCTGTTGAAGGACGAATATTTATCAGCAACAAAGCCGTCAATTCTGCCGTCTTCAATAATCTCGGCAGCCTTGATAAGACCGAGAGCAAAAGTATCCATTCCGAGAATAAATCCAAGGAACATATCTTCATGAGTGTTGCTGGGTCTGCGGTTTTTTGCATCGAAGTTGAGACCGCCGTTAACAAATCCGCCGTTCTTGAGCACTTCATACATACACATTGTTGCCTCATAAACATCAAAGGGGAACTCATCGGTATCCCAACCGAGAAGAAGGTCACCCTGATTTGCATCGATACTGCCGAGTATACCGTTGATTGCACTCACACGGAGTTCATGCTGGAATGTGTGACCAGCAAGAGTTGCATGGTTTGCTTCGATATTCATCTTGAAATCTTTGTCAAGACCGTACTGTCTGAGGAAACCGATAGCTGTTGAAGCATCGAAATCGTACTGATGCTTCATGGGTTCCTTCGGTTTGGGTTCAATATAGAAATCGCCGTCGAAACCGATTTTTCTGCCGTAATCAATTGCAAGACGCATAAGGCGTGCGATATTTTCCTGCTCAAATTTCATATCGGTATTGAGAAGAGTTTCATAACCTTCTCTGCCGCCCCAGAAAACATAGCCCTTACCGCCGAGTTTGACCGTGAGGTCAAGGGCTTTCTTGACCTGCGCAGCTGCAAAACAGAAAACATCAGCAGAGTTTGTGCTGCCTGCACCGTTCATGAAACGGGGGTCGGAGAACATATTGGCTGTTCCCCAAAGGCACTTGATACCTGTTTCGTTCATCTTTTCGAGAATATAATCCGTGATTTCATCAAGTCTTTTGTTTGTTTCCTTGATATCATCTGCAGCAGGAACAATATCTGCATCGTGGAAGCAGAAATATTCAACGCCGAGTTTTGACATGAATTCAAAACCTGCATCAACCTTTGCCTTTGCGTGTTCCATAGTGCCGGGAACTGCGCCGAAGGTTTTTTCTGCAGTGTCTCTGCCGAACATATCTGTTCCGCAGGCGCAGAGATTATGCCACCATGCCATGGCGAATCGGAGATGTTCGCTCATCTTCTTGCCCATGATAACACGGTCTTTATCGTAATATTTGAAAGCAAGAGGATTCTTGCTCTTGGGTCCTTCATATTTGATTGCAGGGATATTAAAAATTTCGCTCATTGTGATTACTCCTTGTTTTGCGTTAGTTTCTTTCTGCCGAATAATTGATTTCTATGCTCTTCTTGAAGAGCAGATAGTCATACTGGGGTCTCCAGCTGTCACCCGTTTCAACCGATTCCCTGAATTCTTCTTTGGAATGCGCAACATTGATAACGGATATACCCTTGAGCTGATCGCCGTCCTTATATACCGTGTCCCAGAATGCATGGTGACCGATGAATGTGACGCTTTCGGGAATGTAAATATAAGTCATGTTCTGGTCATAGCTGAATGCATCCGAACCGATATATTCAAGACCTTCGGGAAGCGAAACATAAACTTCACCGAGAGCCGACTCATCTGTGAAATGAGTGTCGGCGTTTTCACCCTTGTAGCTGTAAACCCCTTCAAGAAGAGGAATCTCAAAGAAGCCGAGAGTTTCGATTGTCTTAAGTCCTTCGGGAAGATAAACATTCTTCATATTTGCATAGTTGAAGCAAAGCTGACCGATTTTTTCAACAGACGAAGGCACAACATATGTCAGAACATCATTGACATACTGCGCATAGTTTTCATCTTCGGGGGCAGGCTCAATTCTTGAACCGTATTCGTCATAGTTTGCATAGCCGTATTTCTCGGCAAGATATGTATCATGGTCGCAGGGACGGAAGATGATTTCTGTTTTGTCTTTATTATAAAGAACACCTTCAACATCGCAATAGTTGGGATTGTTTTCGTCAACTCTGACTTCCTGCAAAGCCCAACACGAATAGAATGCCTTGGGGTCAACAAACTCAACACCTGCACCGATATTGATAACCTTGACTCTTTCATCACAGTTGAGAGCATATGCACCAACCGAGATTACTTTTTGGGTTTCATCCTTGACAATCGAGAAGTTGGAGTTGACATCAGCATTTTCACGGTCGTATTCAACAGTTGAAACAAAATCAATATCAAGAGTTGTTATATAACCTGTGTTGCTGAATTTTTCGAGCTGATATCCCGATTCTGTCTGTTTATATTCAAAAGTATCCTTCTGAACGGTTCTTACGCTGAAATAGCACGAAATTGAAACCGCAATGATTATAACAATTGCAAAAACAACCTTTTTTATGCCGTAGTTTTTATAAGGCTTATTGATATGGGGAGCTGCAAGACCTTCAACCTGATATGTCCATATTTCATCTTCGGGAATATCGAGAACTATGGGTTCTTCAACAGGAATCTGCTTTTTTTCTTTTTTACTCATGATATCCCCTCCTTATCCTAAATATCCGCCTGAAACGGATGTGCCTTCTTCGGCAGCTTTCTTCTCCGTTACTTCGGCACGGCGTTTGAGAACTTCCATAACCATGTTCTGTTTCTTGCTGTCATAATCCCAGAAAAGATACGGAATTGTCATAAGTGCAAATCCGATAACATCAACGATAATCGGAATAACGATGATACTTCTTCTTGAATCGTCAACAAAAAGAACATCCCAGTTGGAGTTGAAACCGTATTTGAGAAGCATAAGAGGAATAATGAGACCTACGAATGAGGTTATCGGACCTGTGAACCAACCGAAAACACCTGCAAAACTTTCAAGGCGTTCACCCGAAAGATACATCTGATAGTCACCGATACGGACATTCATATCGTGGCCCGCGGTTGTGGGAACCGTCTTTGTCATTTCCATGAAGAAAAGAACAACAACACAGATTGTGCCGCAAAGGGTAAGATTATCGCCGCAGAACCACATTGCACAGGCGATAAGTCCGTTACCGATTGCTCTTGTGAGCTGATAGAAAATCATGATCTGTTTGTATGAAAACCTCTTGAGAAAATAGGGAGAAAGCAAATCGGGCGGTGTTCCCGCAAATGAAATGAGCATAACAATAAGGCTGTAAGGAAGACCGCTTAAACGGAATGTATAGAAATAGAGAATCGTAACAAACGGAAGCATACCGTTTCCGAGAGAGTCGATAAGACCGACGATTGTGTTAATAAGAAGATATTTGTTACGAAGAACACCGAACATACCGTCCCAGAACTTGATCTGAACCTTCTTTTCAACGGGAGGCTGAGGAATTCTTTCCTTGACTCTGCCCGCAAAAATCATTGTGAAAGCTGCAAGAACACAGAATGTGATTGGGATAACATATCTGTAAACGTTGATATCGGCCCATTCATATCTGAGCATACCGATAGCTACAGGCATAATAATACCAACAATGGTGTTAAAGAAATGGGAAAGCTTGACGGGATAACTGCGCACAAGAATTCTTTCCTGAAGATTGGGGCTGATGCTCTTTGTGCAGGTTTCGAGGTTATTGGCAAATCCGAAGACGTTATAAGTTGCAAAAAGAAGGTTTGCAACCCAGACTCTTGTTGCAACATCAGGGATGTTATAAACAGGAAGCCAACCGATGAGAATAACCATTATGCACTTTGGGATAACATCGCAATAGAGAGAATACTTGTATCTTCCGTATTTGGGAAGGAGCTTTTTGCGCCAGAAAATATTTCTTGCACCGACCCATCCTGTATAAAGGAAGTGTGTGCCAAAGGTTTTGAAACAAGCCGTGGCATTGAGACCTTCAAGTCCGTTAAGATATGTAATAAAAGGGCTTGTGGGATTAAACAGCCGTGAATAATCAAATAAAATTGTCGATATGCCGAATATCATCATCAGGGCATAGACAAGATAGAATTTCTTTTCGGTTTTCTTGGGAAGGAAGCCGAGATTATCGCACACAAACCACCACATCAGCGCAGAAATATAGCCGAGAGGCATATTCAGAATTCCGATAACGGAGAATGTGAGATAGGGAAGTTTGTAATGGTGCATGATGAGATAACACGAGGAGAAAAATCCTATGTATTCAAGCACTTTTGAGCCTGCATAGTTGCTTCCGACAGCAAAAAGAACGTCCCTGTATTCTTTGTAGGGAACGTATTTGCCCTCGGCGGGGGTATTCCAATGTTCTTTGATTTCCGAGAACAGCCATTTGACTTTACCGAGCAATGCGTTCATTGAATCAATCCTCCTTTTATATCTTTAGATTATAACATAGCAATTAATAAATAGCAAGGCGATTAATATATAATTCCGTCAAAGATTTCCCCGCTGATTCCCGCAACAAAATCAACAGGAATATGAACATTTCCGCCTGTTATTATTCCACGGTTAAGAACATCGATTTTTTTGATATAATCCGTTGCATTCACATATCTTCCGCCGTCTTTTTTATCATCGGGAACGAAGTATGTGACCGTGATAACAGGTTTTTCTTCAATCAGCTCGGCAACCATGCGGAGCTTTTCATCAAGAAGCTGTTTTTCATCTTCGTCAGGTTCAGCAAAAGAATCCGTCAGCCTTGCGGTTTCATCAAGCGCTTCATCCTGACCCGTCAATGCCGCAAAAGGGCTGAATTGCGCTGCACGGTCAATCATCGACATATGCGGTCTGATTCGGGAAACATGATGTGGAAGATTTATTATTTCTTTGTATTTCTCGTTCATATCAGGCTTTGTGACCTCCGATTTGTTTGTTACGGTCTCTTGCGGTTGCTCCGTCCTTATAATTCATACCCTTAAGAATTGCGTTTTTTCCGTATTTCTGTTTGATTTCTATCAATGCATCCTGCATTCTTCTTTCTCGGTCAAGAGCATTCTCAAGCTCCGCCTTTTTTCGTTCTTTTTCTTCATAATCTTCAAAAAAGCTGAGTTGCTCGGGCATTTCTTCGTTTGTGATATCGCATTCACGGATAACGTTGCAGGCAGTAAGATTTATTCTGCGAATAAGCAAATTTTTATCAACTGTTTTTTCAAAAAGTTCGGTCACGGCATCGGTGATAAGTCTTGTTGAAGATGTTTTTCTGCCGATATTCGCCGTACCCCTTGCGTGCTTGGGTACTTCTCTGCCATAAAAATCCGTTTTGATTTCGCCTGCATAGGCTTTTCTTCTTCCGATATCCGTAAGATTTTCAATATCATAACCTACAACAAGCACAAGCTGACTTGTTGCGAGCTTTTTTTCAACAAGGTCGAGTGAAAGATTATCCGCCATTTCTTTTGTTATAAGCTTTGCCTTTTCAAAATCAGAAGGCATCTGCAAAACCTGACCCGTACTGATGCTGTTTGTCTGAGGCTTATAGGCTTTTATTTCGGCTATGGTGCAAGGCTCCCATCCCCATGCATGGTCAATGAGAAGCTCGGCGTTTATCCCGAAAAGACGGTAAAGCAAATCTTCGTTTCTGATTGAACACAAGGCAACATCGCCCATAGTCAGCATACCGTGTTTTTCGAGTTTTGCGGTTATTCCCCTGCCCACTCTCCAGAAATCGGTCAGCGGGCGGTGATCCCAGAGTTTTTCTCTGTAGCTCATTTCGTCAAGCTCGGCAATTCTGACGCCGTCTTTATCGGCAGGAATATGCTTTGCCGTGATATCCATCGCAACCTTGCAGAGATAAAGATTTGTTCCGATTCCCGCAGTTGCGGTAACACCCGTTTCGGCAAGCACTTCTTTGATAAGCATCCGTGCAAAATCATGAGCCGACATTTTATGAAGCTCCAGATATTTTGAAGCATCAATAAAAACTTCGTCAATGCTGTAAACATGAATATCTTCGGGAGCAACATAGCGGAGATAGACTTCAAAAATCCGCGTGCTGTATTCGATATAAAGAGCCATTCTCGGCGGTGAAACAATATAATCAATTTCAAGCGAAGGGTCGGAATTGAGTTTGTTTGCATCATAGGATTTGCCCGTAAATTTTTTATGCGGAGCTTTCATTCTGCGCAGATAATTGGCACTTTTCACCTGCTGAATAAGCTCAAACATTCTTGCTCTGCCTGAAATTCCGTAGCTTTTAAGGCTCGGAGAAACAGCAAGGCAGATAGTTTTTTCCGTTCTCGTCGGGTCTGCAACAACAAGATTCACGCTCATCGGGTCGAGCCCTCTTTCTCTTGCTTCAACACTTGCATAGAAAGACTTGAGATCGATTGCAATATAAACTTTTTCACTCATTCTTCCGTGCCCCCCCCGAATAATTTTACCGTATCATTATAACAATTATCCGAACCGATTTCAATAGTTTTTCGAACATTTGTTTGTGGCGCAGACACAAAAAATCGGAATGCCGAAGCACTCCGATCTGAATTTATTCTTTTACCGGTTCAGGAATTTCAGGTTTACGGTTAACATCTTCTTTAACAAGTCGGTAAAGCGTTGCAATCAAGGGCACACCGATAAGCATACCCCAGATACCCATAACGCCGCCGCCGATTGTTACTGCCGCAAGCACCCAGATGCCTGGCAGACCGATTGATGAGCCGACAACCTTGGGATAAATAAGATTGCCTTCGAGCTGCTGAAGAATAACAATAAAAACAAGAAATACCAACGCTTTCATGGGTGATTCCATAAGAATAAGGAATGCGCCGACACCTGCACCGATGAATGCACCGACGATAGGAATGAGCGCCGTAAACGCCACAAGTGCGCCTATCATTGCGGCATAAGGAAGTTTCAGAATCATCATGCCTATGGTACAGAGAGTTCCGAGAATAACAGCTTCCGTACACTGACCGACGATAAAACGGCGGAAGCAATCGTTGAGAGCAGAGAGCACATGATTAGTCTTTCCGAGCCATTTTTCAGGAATATATTTTTGCGAAACCTTTCTGACCTGAGCAACAAGTCTGTTTTTATCAAGAAGAAGATAAAGCGCAAAAATAAGACCGAGAACAACATTTGCAACAACAGAGAAAATCGATGTTACTGCAGTTACGGCAACATCCATTGCACTGCCGATTCCCGAAGTTACCGTTCCGATTATATCGTTGATTCTTGACTTCCAGTCAATGGAAGAAATGGTATTGATAAGATCTTTTGAAATAAACTCAACGGTTTTCAGCTTTTCAACAAGCATACTGATTGCCGCAGGAACTTCCGCAACAAGGAGTTTGATACAGTTGACAAGCTGCGGCACAATCAGAACACCTATGAGAGCGATGATTCCGATAACCGTAACTATAGCACCGATAAGACAGACGGGTCTGCGGCTTTTTTCAGCCATGGGTTTTTTGGATTTCGGGAACCAATGTTTTTCATAAAATTCCATTAGAATATTCAGCGGATACGAAATAACAAATCCGAAAAGAAGCGGCGATGCGGCAGAAATAACCGTTCCCGCAACGCCCGAAATTCTGCTCCAATAATGAATTATAAGATACACACCGATAACAGCAAGACCGATTTTTATCAGCGTTTTATTTTCGATTTTTTTCAACATCTGACCTCCGTAATATTTTTACTGCTATATATATTACATACTTTTGAATAAACTGTCAACAAAGACATTGATTTTAATTTTATATTGTGATATGCTGAATTTATCAGATACGGAAATATAAAAGGAGAGAAAAAAGTGGCTAAATCATCGAACCAGAAACTCAAGCTTCTCTATCTTGTGAGATATCTCATGCAGTTTTCCGACGAAGAGCATCCCGTCAGCACAGCGCAGATTATTGAAGAACTCGCCAGAAACGGCATTTCAGCCGAAAGAAAAAGCATCTATGATGATATTGAGTCACTTCAGAATTTCGGGCTTGATGTGATTCAGATAAAAGGAAAAAACGGCGGATATTATATCGGCGAGCGTGATTTTGAAATTCCTGAGCTCAAGCTTCTTGTTGACAGCATTCAATCCTCAAAATTCATAACTCAGGACAAAACTTATAAGCTCATCAAAAAACTCGAAAGCCTTGCGAGTATTTATGACGGTCAGCTTCTTCAAAGGCAGGTTTTTGTTACAAACCGTGTGAAGAGCATGAACGAGAGCATTTATTACACAGTTGACGTTATTTCCGATGCGATAACACAGAACAAGAAAATCCGCTACAAATATTTTGAATATACGGTTGAAAAAACACGCCGTTACAGACATAACGGAAATTTCTATGAAGTCAGTCCGTTTGCTCTTATATGGGACGACGAAAATTATTATATGCTCGCATGGGATTCCGATGCAAATCAGATGCGACACTACCGTGTTGACAAAATGGAAAAGGTCGCCCTTTCCGATTCCGAAAGAGAAGGAACATCCGAGTTCGAGAAAGTTGATATGTCATCATATACCAAAACGGTATTCGGAATGTTCGGCGGTGAAGAGCAGAAAGTAAAGCTCCGCTTTGCAAACCACCTTGTCGGTGCCGTTCTTGACCGATTCGGCAGGGATACAATCATTATCAAAGACGGTGATGAACATTTCACATTCACGGTCAGCGTTGTTGTGAGCCAGCAATTCCTTGCATGGGTTTTCGGATTCGGAACGGAAGCTGAAATAATTTCACCCGACAATGTCCGCAAAGAAATGAAAAAGCAGGCATCGGGAATTGCAAAACTATATAAATAAACATAAAAAACCGCCTTGCATATGCAAAGCGGTTTTGCTTTTTACCAACGGTTTTCTACATATTCACACCATGTGAAAAGGTCTTTGATTTCGATTTTTGTGCCGTCATCAAGAGTTACATCTCCGTTCCAGACGCCGAAAATCTGATGGCAGTTCATTCTGCCGACAAGAAAATTCACATCGGTGTGGTTATCAAGCGTCGGAGTCATTGTCATGTTGAATCTTCCGTCCTCGGAGATGAATTTCCATTCTTCCATAAACCTGCCCTTGGGGAATTTTTCAACATCGACTGCGCCGAATTTATGCACCTTTCCGTCATAGAGAATGCAGGTTTCGGTTGCATTGCTCTCATCGCCGATCGCCCATGTGATTTCGAATCCGAGAAGATGCTTTTCGCCGTTTTCATCGGTATGGAACTTCGAGGCACTTCCCCAATACCAGACCATTTTGTGGGGAGTGTTTACTCTGCCCCAGTCAAGGGTACAGAATGTATCTTCCTTGGAAAATTCATATGTAAAATCATCAATTCTGAACACAGCTTTGCAGGGCATACAGAACTGCTTTGTGGTCATGAAATATTTTGTATTATCTTCTGCAAAAGGAAGAACCGTTGTTATATTTTCAAGGCCGGGCATGATATCCATCTGAACATCACACTCAACTTTCTTGCCCTTATGAACCTTTTTGAACCAAAGAGTTCTCTCGGTTTCTTTGGTGTTGAAATCAAATTCAGCACCGCCGATTTTATCCTTGAAACGGTTGACAGCATCGCCTTTTGCGGGCGGAACATGCTTTTTGCCCCCAAGGAAATACTCCATTGCATCAATGATAACTTCACCTGTTTTAAGGTCAACGAGCTTTGCTGCAACATAGCCGCCTACATTGATGTTTGCAAAGCTGATAAGCATCTGCATTTTTCCGTCGGTTATATTGTAGAAATCCCATTCCTTGCGGCTCATGATTCCTGTTTTTACATAATCTCTGTTATATTCAAAAACATTTTTTCTTGCCCAACCTTTTGCGAGAAGTGTTCCGTCGGGGGCAAGAAGCGGAGTGCTTTCGGTATATTCTGTCTGCCTTGATTTTTCCTTCCAATCCTTGAAAGGCACATAAGTTCTTTTAAGTTCTGCGCTCATTTTTTATTTTCTCCTTCATGTTCGTCGACTGACATTTTAGTATTATAACATATATTTACAAAATAGTCAAAATTTATTATAATAATTCAAAGAGGTGTCAGAATGAACGAGAAGAATTATTCAAAACATATTGAACTTAACCAAATAAAAATCAACGATCCGTTCTGGACGAGCAAGCAGGAACTTGTGAGAAACGAAGTTATCCCCTATCAGTACGAAGCCTTGCATGACAGAATAGAAGGCGCAGAAAAAAGCTATGCAATCGAGAATTTTATAAAAGCAGGCAAGGTTGTTGAAAAGCTGAAAAACGGTGAAAATGTGCCCGTATATCCTGCTGACAAATGGTACTATAACGATGAGAATGCTGACTCCGAAGCCTTTCACGGCTGGGTTTTTCAGGACAGCGACGTTTACAAATGGCTCGAAGCAGTCGGATATTCTCTCATAAATCATCCCGATAAAAATCTTGAAGAAAAAGCTGATGAAATCATCGGTCTGATTTGCTCTGCGCAACTTGAAAACGGTTATCTTGACACACTTTATGTTATCAACAATCCGAACGGTATTTTCAGCAATCTGAAAGATTTTCACGAGCTTTATTGCTTCGGTCATCTCTGCGAAGCAGCAATAAGCTACTATAAAGCAACCCAAAAGAGAAAACTTCTTGATGCCGCAATCCGATTTGCGGATTTAATCTGTGACACTTTCGGAAAAACAAAAATCAAGGGCTACGGCGGTCATGAGATTGCGGAAATGGCTCTTGTGAAATTATATGATATAACAGGCAAAAAGGAATATCTTGAAACCGCAAAATTCTTCATCGACGAAAGAGGCAAGAAGCCTTATTACTATGACACCGTGCTCGGAAAAACAACGGTGCATGATAATTATCATTATAATCAGGCACATTGCGAGCCGAGAAAACAGCACGAAGCCGTGGGTCATGCGGTAAGGGGTGTTTATCTTTACAGCGGAATGTCGGATGTTGCAAAACGCTGCAATGACGATGAACTTTATACCGCCTGCAAAGATATTATGAATAACATAATCAACCAGAAGATGTATATCACGGGCGGCATCGGCTCGACAGTTGACGGCGAGGCATTCACTTTCAACTATGATTTGCCGAATGACCTTGCATACAGCGAAACCTGTGCGTCAATCGGTCTTATTTTCTTTGCACGCAGAATGCTTGAAATCAATCCCAACCCCGAAATTGCAGACACGGTTGAAAGAGCGCTCTATAACACGGTTTTATCGGGAATGGCAAGAGACGGAAAGAGCTTTTTCTACACAAATCCGCTTGAAATTCTTCCCGAAGCATCTCACAAGGATTCAAGAAAACACCATACAAAACCTGTCAGACAGAAATGGTTCGGATGCGCCTGCTGTCCGCCCAACATTGCAAGGCTGATTTCATCAATCGGAGAATACTGCTTCACGGAAAATGAAAACACATTATATATCCATCAGTTTATCGGTTGCGATGCCGAAACGGAAAATGCGGATATTTCAATAAATTCATCATATACCGAAAACGGAAAAGTATCGGTTAAAATCAATCCGAAAAAGAAATTCAGGCTCGCCGTCAGGACCCCCGTATGGACTGATGATTACAGCTTTTCACATCCCTGCGAAATCATAAACGGATATGCTTATTTTGATATTGAAAAAGAAACAGAAATTTCCGCAGAATTCGGAATGAACGTCAGAATGATAAAATGTTCAAACAGAGTAAGGGAAAACATCGGGAAGGTTGCCGTCACAAAAGGTCCGTTTGTATACTGCATGGAAGAAAAGGACAACGGCAAAAATCTGCAGATGATAAAAATAAGCTCCGAACCCGATTTCAGAGTTGACGGAGATACTGTTTTTGCCAAAGGGTTCAGGGAAAAGGATTGCAATGTTCTTTACAGCGAATGGCAAATGCCCGACCTTGAAGAAACCGAAATCAGGCTCATCCCATATTATATGTGGGGCAACAGAGGCGAAAACGAGATGAGCGTTTATATGAATATACTTTATTGACTTAAGTATGATTTGCATATATAATTTAGAAAACAGAAATAAAAAGCGGTGATGCTGCATGAAACATTACATGGGAATTGATATCGGCGGAACAAAATGTGCCGTTGTTATCATCGAAAAAAACGGAACTTCCGTAAAAGACAAAATCCGTTTTGAAACAAGAGTTGAAAGAGGCTGGAGAGCTGTTGTTGATGAACTGATTTCTTCCGCCCGTGAAATTATGGAAAGAAACTCTCTCACTTCCAATGATGTCATTGCCTGCGGAGTGAGTTGCGGCGGTCCGCTTGACTGCGAAAAAGGTATAATCATGCGTCCGCCGAATCTGCCCGATTGGGACAATGTTCCCCTTGCTGATATCGTAAAAGACAGTCTCGGGTTCCCCTGCAAAGTCAGAAACGACGCCGACGCCTGCGCTCTTGCCGAGTGGAAATTCGGTGCAGGCAAAGGAGCAAGAAACATGATTTTTCTCACATTCGGCACGGGAATGGGAGCAGGTCTTATTCTTGACGGAAAACTTTACAGCGGCACAAACGGCACGGCGGGTGAAGTGGGTCACATAAGGCTTGACACCGACGGACCCGTTGCATACGGAAAAGCAGGCTCTTTTGAAGGGTTCTGCAGCGGCGCAGGTATTGCCGCAATGGGCAAAAAGATGCTTTCCATTTATAACGGAACAACATCAATCCCCTATGATAATGTTACGGCAAAAACCATTGCCGAAGCAGCGATGAGAGGCGACAAGCTCGCAAATGCAATTTACCGCAGATGCGGTGAAAAACTCGGTCTCGGTCTTTCGATTCTGATTGATATTCTCAATCCCGAAAAAATTGTTATCGGCAGCATTTTTCAGCGTTCAGGTCACCTTCTTATTGACAGCATGAAAGAAACAGTAAAGAAAGAAGCTCTTGCAATTTCCGCAGAATCCTGTAAAATAGTTCCTGCAATGCTTGGCGATGACATTGGCGATTATGCCGCAATCGGCGTTGCAAAAGAATATGCGGAGGGAACAAAATGATAAACAGCATCTTTGAAGATCTTTTCAAAAGATACCAATGTCTTGAAAGCTGCAGAAACGACATTTATTCCGCATTCGAAATTTTCAGAAACTGCTGTGACAAAGGCGGAAAAATCCTTTGCTGCGGAAACGGCGGCTCGGCGGCAGACTGCGACCATTTTGTGGGCGAGCTTATGAAAGGTTTTTTAAAAAAGAGACCGTTGCCCGAAAAAGAAAAAGAGCTTTTTGATGACAAATATATTGCTGACAATCTTCAGAAGGGATTGCCTGCAATTTCACTTTGCTCGCATTCGGCACTCATGACGGCATTTGAAAATGATGTTGCACCGTCTCTTGTTTTTGCTCAGCAGGTTTATGCATTTGCAAACGTCAACGATGCCCTGCTTTGTTTCAGCACATCAGGGAATTCCGAAAACATTGTTTATGCGGCAAAAGCTGCAAAAGCGGCAGGCATAAAATCAATTGCGATAACGGGCGAAAAAGAAAGCAAACTCAGCGAAATCTGCAACATATGTATAAAGCTCCCCGAAACAGAAACGTTCAAGGTTCAGGAACTGACCTTGCCCGTATATCATTGCCTTGCGGCAATGCTTGAAGAAAATTATTTTGAAATTTAAAATAAGGAGAATAACCATGATTAACATTCCCAGACATGAGCATCCCGATCCCCAATGCGAAAGAGCTTCGTGGCTCAATCTTAACGGCGAATGGGATTTTGAATTTGACTTCGGCAACAGCAAAAGAGAATCAGGAATTATCGAAAGAAAAGAATGGGAAACAAAGATTGTTGTCCCCTTCTGCCCCGAAAGCAAACTTTCAGGAATCGAGCACACCGATTTTATTCCTGCCGTATGGTACAGAAGAACAGTAAATATCACCGCAGAACAGCTCAAAGGCAATGTTCTTCTTCATTTCGGCGCAGTTGACTACGAAACAACGGTTTATATCAACGGCAAAAAAGCAGGTTACCACAAGGGCGGTTATTCTTCATTCAAATTTGATGTTACAGAATATCTTAACGAAGGCGAAAATGTTATTATCGTTAATGCAGTTGACGATGTCAGAGATATTCTCGTGCCCAGAGGAAAGCAGAGCGAAGAGCTCAGATCCCACGGCTGTGACTACACAAGAACAACAGGTATCTGGCAGACCGTGTGGCTTGAATTTGTTCCCAAGGCATATATCAAGAGCTTCAAGCTTTATCCCGATTATATCAACGGCGTGATTGCAATTTCCGCTGTTGTTGAAGGTGAAGGTGAATTCACCGCTTCCGCTTCATACGAAGGCAAGGCAATGGGTTCATTCTCAAAGAAAGCCGTTTCAACAATCACGGGCGAAATCAAGCTCGACGAAATCCATCTCTGGGAAGTCGGCAACGGCAGACTTTATGACCTTGAGCTCACATTCGGCGAAGACAAAGTCAAGAGCTATTTCGGACTTCGCAATGTTAAAATCGACGATTACAAGTTCCTTATCAACGGCAAATCCGTTTTCCAGAGACTTGTTCTTGACCAGGGATTCTATCCCGACGGTATCTACACCGCTCCCAATGACGAAGCTCTTGAAAATGACATAAAAATCTCAATGGCAGTCGGTTTCAACGGCGCAAGACTTCATCAGAAAGTTTTTGAAAAGAGATTCATTTATCATTGCGACAGACTCGGATACATCGTATGGGGTGAATACGGCAACTGGGGTCTTGACTGGTCAGATGAAAGAGCTCTTGAAGCTATGCTTTGCGAATGGTGTGAATGCGTTGAAAGAGATTTCAACCATCCTTCAATTATCGGCTGGTGTCCGTTCAACGAAACATGGGACAGAAACGGAAGAAAGCAGGTTGACTCCGTTCTCAAAACAATCTATCGTGTTACAAAACACATGGACGAAACCCGACCCTGCATTGACACAAGCGGTAATTTCCATGTTGAAACAGATATTTATGACGTTCATGACTATGAGCAGGATTATCACATTTTTAAAGAAAACTATGATAAGCTCATGACAGAAAACGTTCTTTACGAAAGATTCCCCGACAGACAGATGTACAGCGGCAAGGGCTGTGCATGGGTCAGCGAATACGGCGGACTTCAGTGGTCAAAGGGCGACCGCGGTGATGCATGGGGCTAGGGTAATGCTCCCAAAACCGAAGAAGAATTCTTCGAAAGATATGCAGGTCTCACAGACGCTCTTCTTGACAACTACAGAATGTTCGGATTCTGCTACACCCAGCTTTATGATATAGAGCAGGAGCAGAACGGTCTTTATTATTATGACAGAACACCCAAGTTCGACCCTGAAATTTTCAGAAAAATCAATTCTCGCAAGGCAGCAATTGAAGATTAATTGCACCGCATAAATTAAAGATAAAAAAACTGTCGGCAACGGAAAACCGTACCGACAGTTTTTTGTTTTAATTATCAATCCCATTCGGCACCGGTAACGGTATCCATATCGATACCTTTGGTCTCGCCGACATTTTTGAAAAGAACAACAAGGGCGGAAACAAATCCGGGAACAAGCATACAGAGCGTTGCCGTGCCGATAAGTCCGTTGCCGAGTTTGATTGCACAGAGCGTTCCGACTCCGAGAGAAAGTCCGTAACCGATTGCAGTTACGATATACTGAGCCGAGATTGCGGATGAGCGAAGATTCGTCGGTGCTGATTCACCGATCATCATAATAAGAACATCATTGATTGAATAATAACTGCCTACAAATACGCCGCAAAGGAAACCCGCAACAGAAGGATTAAGACCGTTCACCGCACCGATTGAAAATCCGAGAAATCCTGCAAGACAATTGAAAGCGGTGATAATCGCTGCGGTTTTTCTGCCCTTCCAGTCAGAGATAAATCCCATAACAACCTGCGCAATTGCAGAGCCTATCGGGAAAAGAACGAGAGCGGTTATAACGGCATCACTTGCGGAAGAAATTCCGCTGCTTTCGTAACCGTAAGTAAGAATCGGTTCATAATTTATGCTCGCATAAAAGCCGATATTTGCAAGTGCCGAAACGATATAAAGCCAACGAAGCTGTTTATGTCCGAGAGCGAATCTGAATGCAGGAATAAGACCGCCCTGCTTGCTTTCGGCTTTTTTGCTGTTTTTGAGAGCAAGTTTTTCTTCGTCGCTCATGCGAAGATAGGAAAGTCTTGATTCAACAAATGACGGTGTTTCTTTTGCACCGAGAAGCGCAATAAAGCTGACTGCAAGTCCAACCAATGCAGGAATAAAATATACCATTCTCCAACCATAAGAGTCTCCTGCCGTGCTGATAAGCCATCTTCTGAGAAGCGGGACGAGCATAACACCCATATTGGCAAAGAATTTTATGGTTGAATAAATACGCGCTCTGTGTTTGGACGGCGAAGATTCCATGATATAAACAACGTGCATATCATGAGGCACAAAGAACTGAATGAAACAAGCGCCTATAAAATAAAGGGCAAGATTATTTGAAAGGAATATAAGAAGCAACGAAAGACTCATTCCGAATGTGTTGATAATCAGGAATTTCTTTCTGCCCCAACGGTCGGCAAGCGGTCTGTAAAGCAAGCCGACAGCCTGAAACGGAATTGCAAGCGCAGAAACAAGGTCGAGCATACCGACAGAGCTGTCGCCATGCTTTGCAAAAAGGTCTGCCGCAATTTCGCTCTTCATGAGCATACCTATCTGCGATGCAATTTCATCGGTTGCATAAATAAGAGTTATGATAAAAATGATATATGCAAAATATAACTTTTTACCCGACCCTTTCTTCTGCTTTTCCCATTTGCGAATTTCTTTTTCGGCTTTTGCCTTGAGTCTGATTTCGGATTGTGCTGTTTTAACGCTCATGTCAACTCTCCTTTTCCGCAAAATCTGATTGCATTATAACATATGTCATCGGGAATGGCAACACAAAAAGCCATGCGATAACGATTAATAAAAGCAAAAACCATCGGCTGAGCGATGGTTTTTGATATCATTTATTTTCGGATGCAAAATGCTCACGGGTTATTTTAACCACAAGTCCCGAAAGACCGATAAGAGCAATAAGGTTAGGCAATGCCATAAGAGCATTGAAGCAATCGGCAACAAGCCAGACTGTGTTGATTTCGGCAACCGCACCGACGAAAACAAAAACAACATAAACTATTCTGTAAATTGTGATTGCGGTTTTCGAATGATTTTTGAAGAGATATCCTACGCTTGCTTCGCCGTAATATGCCCATCCGAGCATTGTTGAAAGAGCAAAGAAAACGGTTGAGAATGCAATTCCGAATCCGCCCACATAAGGGAGAGCTTCGTTGAATGCGGCACTGCTCAGAGCGGCTCCGCTTACGGAAGGGGCAACGCCTGCCATGTAAGCATCGGAATAAATTCCCGATGTGAGAATTACTACTGCAGACATGGTGCAGATAACAATTGTTGTGATAAACACTTCAAAGATTCCCCAGATACCCTGTCTGACAGGATTTTCTGCACTTGAAGCGGAATGAGCAATAGGTGCACTTCCGAGACCTGCTTCGTTTGAGAAAACTCCTCGGCCCACACCGTAGCGCATAGCGGAAAGAATACTGTATCCTGCCGCACCGCCAAAAGCTGATTTAAGATTGAATGCTTCTTTGAAAATGAGAGAAAACGCAGCGGGTATTTTATCAGCATTGAAAATCAAAGCAAAAACAGATGCGAGAATAAAGAAACCCGCCATTACGGGCACTAACTTCTCGTTAACCGCCGCAATTCTTTTCACACCGCCGATAATAACCACACCGACAATTATCGTGAGAACAACGCCTGTTATCCAGGGAGCAACGCCGAAATTCATATCAAGAACACCCGAAATCGAATTCGACTGAGTGGCATTTCCCGTCCCGATACAAGCAATCATTGCAAACGCCGCAAACATACCTGCAAGCCATTTTTTACCAAGACCGTTTTTTATATAGTACATCGGTCCGCCGACATAAGCTCCGTTTTCGTTCTTTTCTCTGAATTTAAGAGCAAGAACAACTTCGGAATATTTGGTGACCATGCCGAGAAGTGCACTTATCCACATCCAGAAAACCGCACCCGGTCCGCCAAGCACCAATGCGGTTGCAACGCCTGCAATGCTGCCTGTTCCGATTGTGCCTGCAAGAGCAGTGGTTACTGCCTGAAACGGGCTTACGCTTCCCTTGTCCTGTTTATGAAGATTTTTGTTGAACAAACTGCCTATTGTGTTTTTAAGAACATATCCGAATCGTCTGAACTGCAAAAAACGTGTTCTGACCGACAAAAACAAACCTGCGGCAATAAGCAAAATCATCATGAGTATGCTCAGAATATTGTCATATATAAAACCGAGAGCATCATTCAAGACGTTTATGACGTTTTCCATTTTATATCCCCTTAAAATAATATATGCTTGAAACAATTATTGCACATTAAAACACCAAACGTAGTCTAACACTTATAAAAAAATTAGTCAATACTGCAAGTCCGAAATCTGCCGTAACTTTTCAATATTTTTTCCGTCAAAACAGACAGAAACACGGATGAATGTCATAATTTCGGGTTCAGGTCAAATAAAACTGTTCCAAGACAAAACAAGCCGTTGCAATATATCGGTTTTTATTGTATTATATTCTGTAATCAAAATATGGGCTTACACTTTGTTTTCTGATGAAGCCATATAACTGCAGAATATCAATACAACGGTGATATCATGAATAACATTACAGAAATAACAGATTTTCTCGCTCCTGAACTGGATATCTATGCAAGATTAAGCGAGGTTCAGCTTCTCAACAGAGAATTTCCCGAAAAAGGGATGTTCATTGCAGAAAGTCCCAAGGTTATCGAGCGTGCACTTAATGCAGGATACGAACCGATTTCGTGCCTTATGGAAAAAAGACATATCGAAGGCGAAGGCAGACAAATTCTCGGCAGATTGGAAGATGTTCCTGTTTTTTGTGCGGAATTTGACATTCTGACACAACTTACAGGCTTTAAGCTGACAAGAGGAATGCTTTGTGCCATGAAGCGAAAACCTCTGCCCGACCTGAAAGAAATCTGCATGAACAAAAGCAGAATAGTCATACTTGACAGAGTTATGAACCCGACCAATGTCGGCGCAATAATCCGTTCAGCCGCCGCACTCGGAATGGATGCGGTAATTCTTACTCAGGGATGTTCAGATCCTCTGTACAGACGTGCCGCAAGAGTCAGCATGGGCACCGTGTTCCAGATTGAATGGACATTTGCTCCCGAAAACTGTTTTGACGAGATAAAGACTCTCGGGTTCAAAACGGTTGCCATGGCGCTCAAGGATAACACTCTTTCAATCGATGACCCTGTTCTTATAAACGAAAAGAAACTTGCCGTTATTATGGGAACCGAAGGCGACGGACTTTCCGATCAGACAATAGCAGAATGCGATTACACCGTAAAAATCCCGATGTATCACGGCGTTGATTCGCTGAACGTTGCCGCCGCTTCCGCCGTAGCATTCTATCAGCTCGGCAACAAACAAGCAGGCAATCATCAATAATTCAGGGCAGTCCGC
This sequence comes from Acutalibacteraceae bacterium, assembly GCA_045645685.1. Classification (GTDB taxonomy): domain Bacteria; phylum Bacillota; class Clostridia; order Oscillospirales; family Acutalibacteraceae; genus CAG-177. The sequence goes on along the minus strand of JAZRJH010000031.1, from coordinate 812 downwards.
TCTGTACGGAACAGTTGAAAATTCAGCTATATTGAACCGAGTAATTCCGGAGGTGATGTTTTGAAAAGAATATTGTTATATCTCAGACCGTTCAGGCTTCGTATGCTTGTCGGATTCATAATAAAAGTCACGGGTACTATGGCGGAACTTGTTTTGCCGTATATCTTAACTCATATTCTTGAAAACGTTATCATTGAGCAAAACATTGGCAAAATTATTCTTTACGGCGGAGTTATGGTCTTTTTCAGCATCGTCGCCTGTCTTGGTAATATTATTGCTAACCGTATGGCAGCAAGGGTTACAACCGATTTTTCAAAAGAAATGAGAAAAGAACTTTTCTCAAAAACGCTCTGTCTTTCATCCGCAGATACCGATTCATTCACTATACCATCTCTTGAATCAAGAATAACAACGGATACATATAACGTTCATAATTTTATCGGAATGATGCAAAGAATGGGCGTCAGAGCACCGATTCTTCTCATCGGAGGAATTTCACTTTCGCTTATCATGGACAGCGCTCTTGCTCTTGTTATGATTGCGACATTGCCCATTATTTTCATTACTGTTTACGGAATTTCACGCAGAGGTGTGCCTCTTTACAGCCGTGTGCAAAAATCGGCGGATAATATGGTCCGGGTTGCAAGAGAAGACACTCAGGGAATCAGGGTTATCAAAGCTCTTTCAAAAAACGAACACGAAAACCGCAGATATGATAAGGTTAATTCCGAACTTTCAAAGCAGGAAAAACACGCAGGCACGGTTATGGGAATTGTCAACCCTGCAATGACTCTGCTTATGAATCTCGGCAT
>JAZRJH010000030.1:0-5511 GCA_045645685.1 Acutalibacteraceae bacterium | reverse complement strand
CACCAGGATTTGAACGAAATGGCCCTTTACCCCTGTGCTTACAGTATGACATTCAATACATCGGGTAATAAGCTGAATGCAATTCTTAATCAGCGTTCTCAGGATATGCTTGCCGCAAATGCCTGGAATGTTGCTCAGTATGCCGCACTTGTTCATATGATGGCTCAGGTCAGCGGTCTTGAACCGGGTGAGTTTGTTCACGTTATTGCAGATGCTCATATTTACGACAGACATATTCCCATTATCGAAGAGCTTATCAGCAGAGATCCTTATGATGCTCCCGATTTTGTTATGGATAAGAGCATAACCGATTTCTACAGCTTTACCAAAGACAGCTTCTCATTTGAAAATTATAAATTCCACGATTTCAGCGAAAAAATTCCCGTTGCGATCTGATAATATTTGTATTAAGAGGGTAATATGAAAACTATTGTTAATGTAGACAAAAACTGGGGAATAGGTATCGGAGATAAACTTCTCAACCACATCCCTGCAGATATGAAATTTTTCAAAGAAAAAACAACCGGTAATGTTGTTGTTATGGGAAAAACCACATTTCTCACATTTCCCGGTCAGAAAGCTCTTCCCAACAGAGTGAATATTGTTCTCACAACCGACCGTGAATGGTCTGCGGAAAATGTTATAGTCTGTCATTCACTCGATGAACTTTTTGAGCAGCTTGAGAGATATGACACAAATACCGTTTATGTTATCGGCGGTTCAAAAGTATATGAACAGCTTCTTCCTTATTGCAATACAGCATATGTCACAAAGGTTGAAACAGAAAAAGAAGCTGACAGATTCTTCCCGAATCTTGAAGAAACCGAAGGCTGGGTACTCGCTCATGAAGGCGAAGAACTTGACCATAACGGAGTTAAATTCAGGTTTACTGAATACAGAAAATAATTATTTTCTCATATTATGTGAAAGGGAGTGACACGGATGGATGCTGTGCAGTATAAATGTCCCGCTTGCGGTGCAGGTCTGAAATTTGATGCAAAAACGCAGGATTTCAAGTGTGAATACTGTGATTCTGTTTTCAAGGAAGAAGATTTTTTCAATGAAGATGAAACGCTTGAAAATGCTTCTCCCGAAACTGCAGAAGAAAGTGAAGGGTTTGAAAACGCTCTTCTCTATATGTGTCCGAGCTGCGGTGCGCAGATTGTTACGGATGAAACAACAGCCGCAACAACCTGCTACTATTGTTCAAACCCCGTTGTTCTTTCGGGCAGACTCAGCGGTGAGCTGAAACCCGATTTTATTATTCCTTTCAAAATTGATAAGAAGAATGCAATTGAAAAGTTCAAAGCATTCTGCAGCAAAAAGAAATTTCTCCCCAAAAACTTCATTTCGGAATCCCGTCTTGAAGAAATCAAGGGCGTTTATTTTCCGTATTGGTATGTTGATACCGATTCAAACGGTTCGATAAATGCAACTTCCCGTCAGGTCAAATCATGGATTGTCGGTGATATCAAATATACAGAAACAACTGTTATGGGTCATTTCAGACAGGGGAATATGAAGTTTGTTGATATGCCCGAAGCTGCTCTCAAAAGCAAGGACAGAGACCTGATGAAATATGTCTGTCCCTTTAACAGCGAGGATTTTGTTCCGTTCTCAATGTCCTATCTTTCGGGTTATTTTGCTGAAAAAAGAGATGTTGAATCAACCGAGATTTATCAGCAGGTTTCAGAAAGAATCAAGGGATTGTCTGTTGAAAAACTCAGGAGTTCAATTGTCAGCACGGGCGTTACGGTTAAGGATTCACAGATTAATGTCGGCAATCTTGCATGGAGATACAATCTTCTTCCTGTGTGGGTTATGAACTATAAACACGGCGAAAAAAATTACATATATGCACTCAACGGTCAGACAGGCTCGGTTTACGGCGAGCTTCCCGTTTGTAAAAAGAAGCTCGGCGGTTTGTTTGCGGCGGTTTCTGCATCGATTGCCGTTTTGCTTACTCTTGCGGAGGTGATTTTTTTATGAAAAAACTTTTCGCAATTGTTCTGACTTTGCTTTTTGCTGTTATGTTTTCATTTTCGGCATTTGCAGGTTATGATGTTCTGATTGATGACTCCGCAAATCTCTTCACAGATGAAGAAATTGATTATATCAACACATCTGCAGATGAATTTGCATCATTGAATGATTTTTCCGTTGCTGTTGTAACAACCGATAATGCAATGGGTAAATCCGCAATGGAATATGCCGATGACTATTATGATAATCTCATATTCAACAGCGGATGGTCTGAAAACGGAATGTGTTTTCTCATTGATATGGATAACCGTGAGATTTATCTTTCGTGTGCAGGTATTTGCATTGATGAATATTCCGATTACGAACTTCAGTCAATAGTTGATAAAGGATTTGACTGTGTTGCATACGGTGAATATGCAAAAGGCATAATCACCATGATTGATGAAGCGCAATATCTTGCTTCGGAAACTTACGGCGATTCCGCCGATACGGGCATTTATTGGACTGACGACACTTTCGGTGAAGACTATTATTATGATGAATATTACGGCAATGTATATGATGACGGCGGATTTGAAGCGTCGCACATTCTGATTTATATTGTAATCGGTCTTGTTGCAGGCGGAATAGCTGTAATTGTTGTAAAAAACAAATATAAAAACACAGGTATCGGCGATGAATTCAATGCGGATGATGTTTTTCTTGAAGTTACGGCTTCAAATGATAATATTATCAGCAGAAATGTTATCACAACCAAAATCCCGAGAAATAACAATCACAGATCAGGCGGCGGTGGGGGAGGCTCCGTTCACCGTTCATCCGGCGGTGTAAGGCACAGCGGAGCAGGAAGAAAATTTTAAACAGAAGGTGAAATTATGGGTAATATTTGGCATGATATAAACCCTAAAAGAATAACTCCTACAGATTTTATGGCGGTTATTGAAATCACAAAGGGCAGCAAGAAAAAGTATGAGCTCGATAAAGAAACGGGAGTTCTTATGCTTGACCGTATTCTTTACACATCAACTCATTATCCCGCAAACTACGGTTTTATTCCCAGAACTTACGGCGACGACCTTGACCCGCTTGACGTTGTTGTAATCTGCAGCGAAAAAATTGACCCCATGACTCTTGTTCGTTGCTATCCTATCGGTGTTATCACCATGAAGGACGGCGGAAAACTTGACGAGAAGATTATTTCAATTCCGTTCAATGACCCCAACTATAACGGCTACAAGGATATTTCGGAACTTCCCAACCATGTTTTTGAAGAAATGAAGCATTTCTTTACGGTTTATAAAAACCTTGAAGACAAAGAAACTGTTGTTGACGAAGTTCAGAACCGTGAAAAGGCAATTGAAATAATTGACAAAAGTATCTGCAATTATATTACTGAATTTTGCCGATAAAATATTGACTTTTTCTTTATTGTGTTATAAAATAGATTAATTTAATTTGTTAGTAATTTTTACATTTAATATAAGGAGTGATAACGATGGCAATTTATTGTCAGGAGCCCTCAAGAACATTCAGTGAATATCTTCTTATTCCGGGCTACACATCAAGGGAATGCATCCCCGCAAACGTAAATCTTAAAACCCCCCTTGTTAAGTACAGAAAGGGCGAAGAAGAATGCCCCATCAGTCTTAACATCCCCCTTGTTTCCGCTATCATGCAGTCTGTTTCCAATGATACAATGGCAATCGCTCTTGCAAAAGAAGGCGGCGTTTCATTTATCTACGGTTCACAGAGCATCGAAGACGAAGCGGCTATGGTTGCCAAAGTTAAAGGTTACAAGGCAGGCTTTGTTGTAAGTGATTCAAACCTTAAGCCTGACTCAACCCTTGCAGAGGTTCTTGAACTCTATGAGCAGACAGGTCACAGCACAATGGCTGTTACAGAAGACGGAACTCCCAACGGCAAGCTTCTCGGCGTTGTAACAGGCAGAGACTACAGAGTAAGCAGAATGAGCGCTGACACTCTTGTTGCTGATTTTATGACTCCGTTTGAAAAACTCGTAACAGCTCCCGAGTCAACAACTCTCAAGGCTGCAAACGACATCATCTGGGAAAACAAGCTCAATTCACTTCCCATCATCGATAAAGACGGCAAGCTTCTCTATTTCGTATTCCGCAAGGACTACTCACAGCATAAGGAAAATCCCCAGGAACTTCTTGATGCAAATAAGAGCTATATTGTTGGTGCAGGTATCAACACTCTTGACTATGAAAAGAGAATTCCTGCTCTTGTTGAAGCAGGCGCAGATGTTCTTTGCATCGACTCATCAGAAGGCTACACAGTATGGCAGGAACAGACTCTTGCTTTTGTGCGTGAAAAGTACGGCGATTCAGTTAAAATCGGTGCAGGTAACGTTGTTGACCGCGAAGGCTTCCTTTTCCTTGCAAAGGCAGGCGCGGATTTTGTAAAGGTTGGTATCGGCGGGGGATCAATCTGTATCACAAGAGAAACAAAGGGTATCGGCAGAGGCCAGGCAACAGCTCTTATTGAAGTTGCAGCAGCAAGAGATGAATACTATAAGGAAACAGGCATTTATGTTCCTATCTGTTCAGACGGCGGTATTGTTCATGACTATCACATGACTCTCGCTCTTGCAATGGGTGCTGACTTCCTTATGCTCGGCAGATATTTCGCAAGATTTGACGAAAGCCCCACAAACAAGCTTCTTGTTAACGGCGTTTACGTTAAGGAATACTCGGGTGAAGGCTCCAACAGAGCAAGAAACTGGCAGAGATATGACCTTGGCGGCAAGGCAAACCTCAGCTTTGAAGAAGGCGTTGACTCATACGTTACTTATGCAGGTTCACTCAGCGATAACGTTGCAAAGAGCCTTTATAAAGTTAAGTCAACAATGTGTAACTGCGGTGTTCTCACAATTCCCGATCTTCAGCAGAATGCAAAACTCACCGTTGTTTCCGCAACATCAATCGTTGAAGGCGGTTACCACGACGTTACACTCAGAACAACAGCAAGCTCAGGCAGATAAATAAAAATCAGAGCTGTCTCACCGATAAAGTGAGACAGCTCATTTTATGTTATTTAATTAAAAAATTTTCAATTGCTTCAATCAAATCTCTTATCCCGAAGTTAAAAACATCGAGGATTGCGGATATATCGCTGTTGGTCAATTCCGAAATAAGCGCAGCGATATAGGTCGGTATATCACTGAGAAAGGCGAGAACAGCAAGCATCTTTAGTAACCTCCTTTTTTATTTATAATAATTTTAACTTTTTTTCTGCGATTTTGCAACAGTAAAAAAACGGAAAATGCCTTGAAATAAATTGTTGGAAAACACTTGATTTTTATGCTTTGTTGAGATATAATAAAAAAGCTGATTTGCCGGTGTGATGGAATTGGCAGACGTGCCAGACTCAAAATCTACTTCGTGAAATATTTTGCGAAAGCTCAAAACCGTTGATATATCAGCACTTTCAAAACTCAATATTTTGCTATTTTTGATTCGACCCCCGAAATCGACCCCTTTTTACTTTTGGTAGATTTTGTGAAGT
>JAZRJH010000029.1:0-4191 GCA_045645685.1 Acutalibacteraceae bacterium | reverse complement strand
TATCTTCTGTTCATTTCAGAAAGAACTCTGTTATTTCCGCTCTGGAACGGAAGATGAAGATGCCTTGCAACTTTTTTGCACGAAGCCATGGTATCAAGGAGTTCGGTTGTGCAATCCTTAGGATGGGATGTCATGAATCGGATAATGAAATCGCCGTCAATATCATTGAGTCTGCGAAGAAGCTCGGAGAAGTTGCATCCGTAATCAGGATGTTTGCCATATGAATTGACATTCTGACCGAGAAGAGTGATTTCTTTATAACCCTGAGAAACAAGCTGTCTTGCTTCTTCAACAATCGCTTCGGGATCACGGCTTCTTTCTCTGCCTCTGACATAAGGCACGATACAGTAACTGCAGAAATTGTTGCAACCGTACATTATGGGAAGCCATGCTTTGAATTCGCTGTCACGGTGAACGGGAAGCTCTTCAACGATAACTCCGTCATGATCCGGGAATTCGCGGATTTTTTTGCCCCTTGCGAGATTGAAATATAAAAACTCGGGGAATCGGTGCATAACATGAATTCCGAAAACAATATCAACAAACGGATAGCTTTTTTTGATTTTATCAACTACCCATTCCTGCTGCATCATACATCCGCAAAGAACAATCTTCAAATCACGGTTTGCATTCTTATGAGGTTTGAGTGCGCCGACATTGCCGAATACTCTGTCTTCCGCGTGTTCACGGATTGCGCAGGTGTTATAAAGAACAAGATCGGCTTCGTCAAGTTCATTTGTGAGAACATATCCCATTTCTTCAAGCATACCTTCAAGTCTTTCGCCGTCGGAAACATTCCCCTGGCAACCGTAGGTATGAACAAAAGCCTTGGGTGATTCAGGATATCTCTGCTCAATTATTTCACGGACAAGCGCTGAATATTCACGCTGTTTTGCAAGCTCCTGAGCAGGAACGGAAACACTGTTTTTATTTGAAATATCGGACAAGCCATATTCCTCCATATTGAACATATATTTGTTATTATATAATAAAAGAACAGATTATTCAAGAGCAAATTGAATAATCTGTCGCAATTTTGATATTAATTTACGCCTTATTCATCAAAGAGACTTTCTGCAAGGTCAAAATTCTCATTTCTGCGTTTTTCTTCCTCTTCGGGTACAGAAAAATAATAACCGTTTTCATCTTCCGTGATGATGCTTCCGATTCTGTAACTGCCTATAATCTGATCAAGTGACAAAAGAAGATACTCTTCATTATCACCGATGCAGACGGCAACTTCTTCCACTATTCTGTCAATGCTGTAAAACATAATTCACCTCATTGTTTTTCACATAGTATTTTAATATCAATTTCGTTGCTTGTGATTGTGATTTCGCCGTTTTCAGATGTGCTGTAAACATCAATCGGCAAGGCTTTAATATCATCATTTATTTCATCTGAAAAAATAACAACTTCCGCTTTTAATGATTCAACAAAATCAGGAGAAACAAACTTCTCTCTTCCGATAATAAGAACATCATAATCAAACTCTTCTCCAACAGAAAGAAAATCAGATTCGTCTTCATGACCGTTTCCGTTCCAGAAAAGAATCTTATTATCGCCAAAACCGATATTCACGGCAGATTTTTCTTCATCAAGCAATGTCACAAGAACCTGATTCACCCCGAATCCGTAGCCTTTAAAAGCGTTGATATGAAATCTTCCCGCTTCAAAAATCAGGGAGTCTGTTTTGGTATAGCCTTCCGATTCATCAAACGGCGGAAGAATAAAAGTGTTGATATCCGACAGAGTGATAATATCGGAAACGACTTTTTCATAACCGTCATTCAAGTCATAAATATAATAATTTCCGAGCGTGGAAATATTATTGTTACTTATGAAATCCGATAATTCTTCATTATGTTCTGCAGAACCTGAATCAATCAGCGAATTTTCATTTCCGCATTGAATATAAACAGAATTGCCGTATTCAAAATCGGGAATTATTATTTCACAATCAATTCCGTTTGATTTATATTCTACACCTTTCTTGAAGTTTTTCCACAACGGGCTTCCGAAGAAGAATGTTATTAACAGGAAAACAAACATTACCCAGCAAGCAATAACGGTTGAAACTATTCTTCTTTCAATTATTTTCTGGGCGCGATACTGCATAGCTTTATATTCTTCTGATGCAGGTTTACTCGGGAGCCTTCTCATAAAAATCACTCATTTTCATATGAAATTTCGATGTTTTCTCCGTCGCTTGTCATAACAATGCTTCCGCAATAATCGGTTCTGTAAATCTCTTCGGTATGCTTGAGCATACGGTTAACAGCTTTGTCATGCGGATGTCCGTAATCGTTATCCGCACCGCATGAAATAACACAGATTTCGGGTGTAACAGCATTCAGGAATTCCTTGCATGATGAAGTTGATGAGCCGTGATGACCCACTCTCAAAACATCGCAGTCAAGGTCTGCACCGTTCTCAATAATTTCAAGTTCTTCATCTTTTTCAGCGTCACCGGTAACAAGGAATGCGGTATCGCCGTAGGTAATCTTTGTAACAGCAGACATGCTGTTGATATCCTCGCAATCATCGGTAACAGGGCCGAGAATTTCAAACTTTGCATCGCCGAGCTGATAAACCGAACCGGGTTTTGCAGAAATGATTTTTGCATCCGATTTCTGCAAAGCGGTCAGAAATGCTTTGTATGTACTGTTTGTGGGAGTCTGTGCTTTAGTGAGTCTGGGCATGATTATGTTATCAACATCAAATTCATCGAGAACTTCGGGAATTCCGCCGATATGGTCTGAATGCTGATGGGTTGCAACAATATAATCCAGCTTGTCTATGTTCATTGTACGAAGATAATTGAGAACTTCGGTTTCATGACCGTTTTCACCCGCATCAATGAGCAATGTCATTTCACCGCACATAACAAGCGTGCAATCGCCCTGACCGACATCAACAAAATGAATTGAAAAATCATCAGTATTGTCAACGGTTTCAGATGTCTGTGTGTTATCGCCGAGTGTCTGACCGGGGTCTTCGGAATATTCGCCCCACCATCCTTGCGATGCACCGATCGTGGTGATTACAGAAATTACAATGACAATAAGCATATAGATTAATTTCTTATTTTTTGCGCTTAAATTTTTCATTCTTTCCCCTCTCTCTGCTCTGATTATTTGCAGGTTTATTGGGCGTTACAAGGCATTTATCGCCAAATCCGATAAGATCATGTCTGCCTGCTTTTCTCAACGCTTCAATCACAAGACCTTTATTCTTGGGATTGAAATACTGCAGAAGTGCTCTCTGCATTGCCTTTTCATGCGGATCTTTTGCAACATAAACTTCTTTCATTGTGTAAGGATCAAGACCTGTATAAAACATACAAGTAGAAATGGTACCGGGTGTTGGATAAAAATCCTGAACCTGCTCGGGTCTGATACCGATTTTTTTCAGGAACAAAGCAAGCTCAACCGCTTCTTTGAGTGTGCTTCCCGGATGAGATGACATAAGATAAGGCACAAGATATTGCTCCTTACCTTCATTCTTTGAAAACTTAAAGTATTTCTTTGAGAATTCAAGATAGGCTTCAATATGAGGCTTGCCCATTTTGTCAAGAACAGCCGCCGAACAATGCTCGGGGGCAACCTTGAGCTGACCGCTGACATGATGAGCCACAAGCTCTCTGAAAAATGTATCATCCTTATCCGCAAGCATATAGTCGTATCTGATTCCTGAACGGATAAATACTTTTTTAACCTTAGGAAGAGAACGGACTTCACGGAGAATAGAGAGATATTCTTCATGATTTGATTTAAGATTGGGACAAATCGTGGGCGCAAGACATTTTTTGCCTTTGCAAAGTCCCCTTTTTTCCTGACCCTGACATGAAGGCTGACGGAAGTTGGCAGTCGGTCCGCCGATATCATGGATATATCCCTTGAAATCGGGAAGCTGAGTAAGAATCTTTGCTTCATCAACAATAGATTTCTTGCTTCTTGTTGTTATATATCTTCCCTGATGGAAAGCGAGTGAACAGAAATTGCAAGCGCCGAAACATCCTCGGTTATGTGCGATTGAAAAACGGACTTCTTCAATTCCGGGCACACCGCCAACAGATTCATACATGGGATGATAAGTTCTCATAAACGGCAAAGAGTAAACTTCGTCAAGTTCTTCCTGCGACAAAGGAATTGCAGGCTGATTCTGAACAAGCATTCTGTTTCCGTGACG
>JAZRJH010000028.1:0-8802 GCA_045645685.1 Acutalibacteraceae bacterium | reverse complement strand
CAGATAACCATTGAGTTGTTGCTGTTCCAGCCGTCGTTACTGCGCATATCCGTGGCAATTATATGGAACATATTGTTTTGGTCACGGAATATAAAAGGGTCTCGGCAGCATTTTTTGCCGAGCGTTTGCATGATAACGGGCTCGTTATTATTGAGCGATTCAAAATTATATCCGTCAGACGATACGGCAAAATGCACCGTTTCTTCTTCGGGCATATTCCCCGCAAAATAACAAAACAGATATTTCATATCAGTTCTCTCCCCTTGCTGTTGTTCCAATCAGAATTATATATGAGTTCCGTATTAAATTCAAGTGTTGCAAAAACAATCGCAGGGAATTATAATGAGATTGACAAATAAGAATTTATCAAACTAACCCCAAAATCTTCTGTTTCAATTGTTACCTGTGTTGACAGTTTCAGACATTGGATTTATAATCAATAAAAAAGGTGTTCGGAGGTGCAATATGGCAACTGTAAAACTTATTTCAGCTTTTTTCCTTTCACTGTTTCAGATTCTTTCGCCCGTAGCAGCACTTGTTGTAAATTTCGGCGAAAGCGCTTTTTTTACCGAGTGGTCTGTAACGGATAATTTCACGGCAGATTATTGTGTGGAAATCGAAAAGAATCCCGACGAAGATTTCATCATCCTCAATCTTGCCGACATTCAGCTTAAAGATGATTTGGTTTATGAGGATGAGGGCGAGAAAACAGAAGAGATGATTGACAGCCTTATCCAAGAAACCGAGCCTGACCTTATTACACTGACGGGTGATAATGCTTGGGGTACAATAGCATACATCAAGCTTATCCATCAGATTGATTCTTACGGAATTCCATGGGCACCCGTTATGGGCAACCACGACGGACAATGCCTGATAAGTGAATTCTGGGCAGCTCATCTTCTCTATAAAGCCGAAAATTGCCTTTTTGAGTTTGGCCCCGAAAATATGGGCTACGGCAACTATATCATAAACATTACCGAAAGCGGAAAAATTATCCACACTCTTTTTATGGTTGATACTCATAATAATACTGAATACACTCTCGAAGACGGTTCGACAGCAGGCGGTTATGACCATCTCTGGGATAATCAGATTGAGTGGTATAAGTGGGCTGTTAACGGTATTTCCGAAATCGAGGGCAAAACTGTAGAAAGTTCAGTGTTTTTACACATCCCTGTTTGTGAATACAAAGACGCATGGATAAATGCTTATGGCAGCGACGAAGTCGGAACTCTTGCTCCCGAACTTGCACCCGCAGCAATCGGCGTTAACGGTGAAGGCGTATCCTGTCCTCCCGTAAACAACGGCTTCTTTGATGTTTGCAAAGAACTCGGAAGCACAAAAAATATTTTTGCAGGTCATGATCATGCAAATAATTCTCAGATTTATCATAAAGGTATCAGACTCAACTACACGCTAAAAACCGGCTACGGTGCTTATTATACCGACGGCCTTATGGGCGGAACGGTAATATCAATTGACTCAGACGGTGCGGCATATGCAGAGCATCGTTATATGTAAGACTGATAAACGGCAAAAATTATCTGACGAAGTCAACTCAGAACAAAAAGCAACAGCCAAAAACTGTTGCTTTTTCCTTTGCATGAGTGGTATAATCAACTCGAAAAATAAGAATTTCCAGATAGAAGCAAATGTTTGAATAAAGAACAGGAGGAAAGACAATGCAAGCTATTGTTAAATCTTTGTTTACAATTTTCACAACCATTACAATTTTTTGTTCAAATCTGTTGTTTCCTGCAACGGTTTATCCCGAAAGTGAGAATTTTGATTTTTCGTATCTTAAATATCCCGATGAGGCAATTATCACTCTTGAGGAAGCAGGTCTTACCGAGCAGGAGCTTGTCGGGCGTGCTTCGGCCGAACTTCCCGAATATGTTCAGTCGGGCGGATATGACGATATAAACGGCATAACAATATCGCCTTATTATACCGCAAAAGTAAACGGAAAACAAATCCCCGTTTATGCTTCGGTGGTTTTCATACGTGTTGACGATACAGGTACGCTCCACTCCTTCTCTGAAATTTATGTTGATTCAAGCGAAGAGTTTTCATTCAACATTGAGATAACGGGTGCTGATGTTGTGCTTAAAAATGCCATTGTGTTACCGGAATCACACGGTGTAAAGGCACAGTGTAAAGACAATACCGTAACAGCATCAATCAATAAAACCGGAATCTATACATTCCTTTTCAACGATGCAAATCAATATTACGGCTACACTCTTATGGTACGCGAAAAGGTTGATGAAGATAAAGAAATTGCGACATACATAGAAAAATACGGAGAGGATAATGTCTGGGTTCTTGATAAAGGTGTATATCAATACGACTATGTCAACCTTGTTGCGCACAACAATCTGGTTATTTATCTTCGTGAAGGTGCTTATGTGATTGCAAACCACCTTTATGATATTGACTGTGCTGAAGATGAAAACAAATATCTGGAACCTACTGCACCGGGAGATAACGCTATAGGGCTTACAAGGTATCCGTTTCTTAATTTTTATAACTGCAACAACATAACCCTTGCGGGCAGAGGTGTAATAGATATGACCCGACTTGACAGAAGAGAGAGAAGAGGTGTTGTTTTCACCAACTGCAACAACGTAAATGTCAGCGGTATAAAAATTATAAACTCACCCGAATGGTCGTTTATTTCTTATTGCTGCACTGATGTCAACATTGACAATGTAGATATCATAGGCAATCGTGGTAACTGTGACGGCTTTGCAATCTGCAACAGCCACAATGTTACCGTTGATAACTGCTTTGCAAGAGTGGCAGACGATACGTTTGAAGTAAAAGCGCTCGGCGGTACAATGGACAGCAAAAATATCACATTTACAAATTGCATTGCCTGGGGCGGGTATGCAAGATGCTTTGGTATCACAGGCGAAGTCAACAAGAAAATTTCCGATGTAGCTTTCCGTAACTGTGCCGTAATATACCGTGACGGTATATGGGATAATGACAGAATCGGCTCGCTTGTTGTTGTAGCAGAGCAGACTGAAGGCAGTATTGACGGGGTTCTTTTTGAAAATATTGAGATATTCCGTGACGAAGGCAGACCGATACTTGTGAAGATTTATGATGAACAAGCGGAAAATTTTGAGATTAAAAACGTTATATTCAAGAACATTTCTTACACTTCATACATGAAACCAAAAATTGCAGGTACTGACAGCAACACGAATACAGTCCAGGTTGAATTTGAAAATATAACCGCTCACGGAAAGAAACTGCGATTCCCGAAAGCACGGTTCATCATCGGCAAGTATTGTGAAGTAATTTCTTAAATGGAATTTATGTGGCCGGTTCAGAATTATAAAAAAATAATCAGACAAAATTATTTGAAATTCAAATAGTCAAATTCCAATTTTTTAAACTCCTTCGGTATTCACCGAGGGAGTTATTTGTTGTTGATTTTTATTATTTTCAGTGCTATAATGTGGCGAATATCAATCACGAGGTTTATTTATGAAAATTATAAAGTATTTTCCCGGTATAATTTTATCGTTTGTTATTGCTGCACTTTCAATGCGGCTTGAAAGTCTGCTCCCGATTCATTTAATCGGCTCTGCGGTTATTGCAATGTTCATCGGTATGATTATCAACCGTTTTCTTGCAAAAACAGATATCTTTGCAAGCGGTATAAAATTTACATCAAAAAAACTTCTCAAATTTGCAATCATCTTACTCGGTCTTTCTTTGAATATCACAACCGTTCTTCAGGTTGGCAGAATGTCGCTGACGGTTATGGTTTTTACCTTGCTCACCTGCTTCGGCGGCGGATATTTCATCGGCAAAGCATTGGGTCTTAACTGGAAGCTATCCAATCTTATTTCTGCAGGAACAGGTATATGCGGAGGCTCTGCTATTGCCGCTATCGCACCCACAATCGTTGCAGATGACGATGACGTTGCCTATGCAATGTCAGCAACCTTCCTTTTTGATATGGCAATGATTATCCTATTCCCGATTATGGGCAGAGCAATCGGAATGACCGATGAAGCCTTCGGAATCTGGGCAGGCACTGCAGTTAACGACACGTCATCCGTTGTTGCAACGGGATATGCGTTTTCGGAAGGTGCAGGCGATTTCGCAACAATGGTAAAACTGACAAGAACGCTTTCGATTATTCCTACTGTTATCACTTTTGCATTCATTTCTCTTCGTCTGAAAAAGAAAGAAGCACAGAAAAACAGCAAGAATCCCGATGAACTGAAAGCAAATTTCAGCATCAAAAAAATATTCCCCTGGTTTATTCTCGGCTTTGTTGCAATGTCTGTTGTTGCAAGTATTTTTGCAATTCCCGCCGAAATCGTTTCGGGAACAAAAACACTCAGCAAATTCCTTATGGTAAGTGCACTTGCGGCAATCGGTCTTAACACATCTTTTTCAAGCTTCAAAAAATCGGGAATCCGCCCGATGATACACGGCTTCATAATTTCTGCACTTGTCGTTGTTGTTGCTCTGCTTGTTGAGATTTGTATGGGTATTGTGTAATAAATTACGGTTCAGGTTAAATAAAAACCAATCTCAAATATCGATTTATATTACTCTCACAAAAACATCAAACCACCTCTTATCGGTGCTTTCTGCATCGATTGAGGTGGTTTTGCAGCTTGGGGTCTTTCCTCTGCCGATTGAGTGAAATCTGAACTGCAAAAATATAAGTTCTTTATTAAATTCAAGTGTTGCAAAAACAGGCGCAGAGAATTATAATTGGACTGTTAATAAAAATTTCGTCCGGAGGTACTGTTATGAAATACAATCTTGTTGTTGCAGGCGGTGGACTCAGCGGTGTTGCAGCAGCAATAAGTGCTGCCCGTGAAGGTCTGAAAGTTATGCTTGTTGAAAAATCAGGTTGTCTCGGAGGTGCAATCTCAAACAACCTTGTTTATCCGTTTATGCCTTATTGGACAAAACAAAAAGACGGCGACAATATCCGCAAAAATTATCTCTCTCAAGGAATTTTCAAAGAAATAAAAGAACGCCACGACAGATATGTTGATGACTGCAAAGATCACGAGTTCAACTCCGAATATCTGAAAATAGTTCTTGATGATATGACAGCTCAGGCAGGCGTTGATGTTCTTTTTCATGCTGTAATATATGATGTAAAAACATATAACAGAAAAATATCATCTGTTGAAATCACCGCAAAGGCCCAAAAAATATCGGTTGAAGCTGATTTCTTTATTGATGCAACAGGTGACGGAGATTTATTTTATCTTGCAGGCTGTGATTATCAGTTAGGACGCGAAAGCGACAACCTTTGCCAGCCTATGACAACATGTTTCAGAATGAGCGGAGTTGATCTTGACCTTTTCACCGAAGAAAGACCCCGTCTGCAAGAACTCTATAAAGAAAAACAGTCAAAGGGTGAAATAACGAATCCGCGAGAAAATATTCTGGTTTTCTTCGGTGTTGGTGAAGATGTTCTGCACTTCAACTCAACCCGTGTTGTTATGCTTGACCCGACAAACCCGTTTGATGTGAGCAAAGCTGAGGTAATTGCAAGAAAACAAATCCATGAGCTTATCTGTTTTTTGAAAGAAAATTCAGGCGCATTTAATGAAAGCGCCTTGATTTCCGTTGCTGTAAACATCGGAGTCAGAGAAAGCAGAAAACTTAAGGGTGTTCACATTCTCACAGGTGATGAGCTCATAAACTGCACACGATTTGAAGATTCAATTGCACTCGGAAATTATGATATAGATATTCACAGTCCTACGGGAACAGGCACAAGTCACAGATATTTCGGCGACGGAGAATTTTACACAATTCCTTACCGTTCACTTTTGCCGAAAGAATATGACAATCTTCTTGTGGCAGGCCGTTGCATTTCTGCAACCCATGAGGCTCAGGCTTCGGTCAGAATAATGCCTATTTGCTGTTGTGTCGGAGAAGCGTCAGGCACAGCTGTTGCCATAGCACACAAAACAAACAATAATGTGCATACACTCGACATAAAAGCATTGCAAAAAAAACTCAAGGAAAACGGAGCTGCGCTGTAAACGGCAACGGAATTGAAACCGGCAGAAAGCTGACCGTCAGCAATTCACCGATTTATATTGTTTCTTGATTTAAAGAAAATTTTTCAACCATATTAACGGAGGGAAAAAATTTTGGCAACCATTCTTCTCATTGTAATTTATATAGCGTTCATTGGTCTTGGAGTTCCTGATTCACTCATCGGCTCTGCCTGGCCTGCAATACATACGGAACTGAATATTCCCGTTGAAGCGGTGAGTATTATCACGTTTCTGATTTCGGGCTGTACCGTGTTATCAAGTATGTTCAGCGCAAGAATACTCAACAAATTCGGAACTGCAAAAGTTACGGCTTTCAGCACAGCCATGACCGCTGCAGCTTTGCTCGGTTATTCATTTTCACCGTCTTTTTGGTTTATGATTCCGCTTGCCGTTGTTCTCGGTCTGGGTGCAGGTGCAATTGATTCGGGACTTAACAACTATGTTGCACTTCATTTCAAAGCGAGCCATATGAATTTCCTTCATTGCTTTTACGGTGTCGGCGTATCGCTCAGTCCTTATCTTATGTCACAGGCACTCGGCAATGCAGGTTGGCGCGGAGGTTACCGCTACGCCTTCTATGTGCAGTTGGGAATTGCAATATTGCTTATCATTTCAGTTCCTTTATGGAAAAAGAGTTCAGACTCCGAACAAGCTGAAGAAGAAAAAGGTGTAACTCTCTCAATGCTTCAGATGGCAAAAATGCCCGAAGTCCGTCAGGTCTGGATTATCATGCTTGCAACAAATGCAATAGAATATGCCTGCGGAGTCTGGGGAAGCACATATCTTGTTGAAGAAAAAGGATTTGAAACAAAACACGGTGCGCTTGCTCTGACAATCTATTATGTCGGCATGTCAATCGGACGATTTGTATCGGGTCTGATAGCAGATAAAGTCAGCACATGGAAGCGCATCGGTATAGGTGCAGTCATTATTGCCCCTGCTGTTTTGATTATGCTTCTCCCCTTGCATGGTGCGGTTTCCGTTGCAGGATTGTTCCTTATAGGCTTGGGCAACGGTTCAATCTATCCGAATATGATACATCTGACTCCGCACAATTTCGGAAAAGAAGTTTCGCAGTCAATTATGGGTTCGCAGATTGCATTTGCTTACATCGGTGTTATGTTAGCACCGCCTATGGTAAGCATTGTGAGCGGAATATTCGGAATAAAAATATATCCCGTTTTACTTGCTTTGCTTTACGCTGTAATGATTATTTCTCTCAGGTATTTTATCAAACACTTGAAAAAGCACGGCAAATATGATGAAAATATCTGAAACGGCAAAGGTGTCAACATGAATAATAATGATAAATTTGATTTAAACAGATTCATTTCTCCCGATGTTTCATTTGCTCCCGTATATATCTGGGTGTGGAATGATATCTGCACCAAAGAAATTATAGATGAACAGCTTGTTGAAATGCAGAATCTCGGGATTCGTGCATTTTACATTCTTCCCGAACCTAAAGAATTCCGACCCGACAGTATGCCCACAAATCTTTCTCCCGACTATCTTTCCGAAGAATTCTTTGAACTTTGTGCTTATGCAATTGACAAGGGAACTTTGCTTGGGTTTAATTGCTGGATTTATGATGAAGGCGGTTGGCCGTCGGGCGGTGCATGCGGAAGAGTTGTAAAAGACCGTCCCGAATATTCCTCAGGCGGTAATTATCCAGATTTGCTCAACAGAGATGCAACAGAATATTTTATTGAAATCACTCACAAAAAATATGCATCGTCAACACGGAATTTCAACGCTGTGTTTACCGATGAGCCGAAAGCTCCCCTGAATCCGTGCAACAAAGAAATAATTGATAAATATGAGCAAATCTATGGCGAATCTGTATTGCCGTATCTTCCGCTTATTGAAAACAAAGAAATGCCGACAGAAGAAAACATCCGTATTCTTTACCGTTGGTATGATTTATGCAGTCACACATTCTGCAAAAATTATCTGCTCCCCTGCAAAAAATGGGCAAACGAAAACGGTTTTGCTTTTACGGGACATCTTGATAAAGACCACAGTCCCGACGGCTGTATGAACGGAGGCGGAAACTTTAACCTGATGCGTGCCCTGAGATGCTTTGACATCCCGGGTGTTGACGTTATCTGGCGTCAGATTTATCCTGAAAACAAAGTTAAGATTAAAAATGATATGAATGCTTATAACGGATTCTTTCCGAGATATGCTTCGTCTGCAGCCGCACAAAACGGCACAAAGCTTGCAATGAGCGAGGTTTTCGGTGTTGCGGGTCCCGGACTTACTTACGATATGATGCGATACACCGTAGGTTATCAGGCTGTGCGAGGAATAAACATCTTCAATCCGTTTAATTTTCCCCTTGGCAGAAAGGGTCAGCTTCTTGCGCAGGAACTGCCGATTTTTACAGAAAGTCAGCCCTATTACCGTTATCTCGGTCAGTTCAACCGTTATACTGAACGCTTATCTTACATATCTTCTCTCGGTGAACGCTTATGCGAAACCGCGCTTTATTATCCCGTTTCCGATTTTCAGGGCAGACTCAACGCAGAAACCGTTGCAAAAGAATTCGATTTTCTTGGAAAAAAGCTCGAAGATATGGTTGTGGATTTTGATATAATTGATGATGATGCTATCCAAAGTGCAGAAATAACCGATGGTTTTGTTCACATCGGCAGAGCGAAATATAAAAATATCATCATTCCCGAAGAGGCTTACATCCCCGAAGCAACACAAAAATCATTGAGTCAATTCACAGATT
>JAZRJH010000027.1:0-45214 GCA_045645685.1 Acutalibacteraceae bacterium | reverse complement strand
TACGGCTTGCCGTATATTACGGCGGAGTTCTTTATCAACAGACGGCTTTTCGTTGACAACCAGACCCGTTACCTTCTGTTTTTTGTTGCTTGTTACAACAAATATTTTTTCCTGATTAAGGGGTAAACCGTTTGCATAAAGTCCGAGAAAGTTTCTTGTGACACGGATAAGACGGCTTTTGTCAAATGAATCAAAAGAAAAGGTAATATCATCGCTGTATCGGGTGTATGAGATGTTTTTATTTTCGCAGAAAAGACTCATTTCACGGTCAAATTTTTACATAAACAGGTTTGAGAGATACGGCGAAGTCCGTGCACCCGTGGGAAGTCTGCCTTTGAAGCAACAGAGTTTTGCAAGCATTCTGCAAACATCGGGCGGATAGGAAAGTCTGCGAAAAATCAGATATACGGATTTTTCATCGATATGCTCAAAAAATCTTTTGATATCAAGTTTCACAACACATTTTCTTCCGCAATGAGCACCTGCATTATCCCTTAAAGAACTGCCTTTTATATATGCCTTTGCGCAGTTATGAACGGGAATGTTTTCAAGGATACGTTTAAGGATAATCCGCTGAATGATTTTCAGACCTTGGCTTGGCACATCAACGTTCCTTACCTTGCCGTTTTTCTGATATATCTGTTTTCGGCGGTAAAAATTCTGCGGACTGTTTGAAATGCGGTAAACAAATGCCGAGAAAACTTCTTTGCTGATATCTTCGTGCCAATCTTCGTAAAGCAAGTCAATCAGCGCCTTTTGTGAATTCAGATAAAGCATAAAAAACACCCCCGCAGCCGTGGTGCGGAGGTGGCACAATAACCTGTCGTGGACATCAGTTTGGAAAACTGATGCTGATGCTCTTGCTTAACATCGGGCAGCGACTCGCTGCCGCCTGCATGCTTTTTGCAGGACTCTGCCTTTTCGCACCTCTTGGCTGCAAGGTTATAATATCACCTGCCATGGGTGCAAAAACGGACATCATCCGTTATATTTCTCATTCATCGTTCTTACCGCATCTGCAAGCGATTTGCGGAGGGATTCAGGTTCAAGCACTTCAACTCGTGTTCCGTATTGCATTGACCAATGGAACATTGCATTTTCGTTGACTTTAACGCTCACGTCAACGGTTTCTTCTGTTTCATTTGAGAATTTAACCGCTGTGCCGAACCAGTCAACAATATCATTGATTATATCTTTATCGGCTCTGAATTTAACCTTGACACTTTCACCGCAGTACATATAAATATGCTCTGCCATATGTTTGGGCAAATCAAGACCGTTTCTGAGTCCGTTCACCTTTTTTATCGGTTTTACGGGTTCATCGATAATTTCAATATCAATGATTCTGTCGATTCTGTAATGCGAAACATTATCATACTTATCAAAATTGCCGATGAGATAATATCTGCCGTTTGTTGCGACCATCTGATACGGATTTATGATATATTCCGCAGGCTTTCCGTAGTGAATCCGCTTTTCTCTTTCAAGTTTCAGATTGAAATCAGAATAGTGAAATTTAACCTTTTTGCCTTCTTCAATCGCCTCATCAAGAATGCCGATTGTGTAGAAAAGCTCCTTGTTTGCAGGCATGGTTATGGGAAGAGTGCGGACATGACGTACCTTTGCGGAAAAATATTTATTCGACTGTTTTTCAAGTTTTTCAATAAGCTCTTTGCATTGAGAATACGGAATATATTTTGAAAAAAGAATGCTGTCGATAAGCAGACGGAGTTCGCTGTCATCAAATGCACGGGTTATGTACCAATCCGAAAAAACGGTTTCCTCCTCACCGCTTTTTGTTTTGCGTGTGCGCTCGGAATAGCCGACGTCAAATCCCATATCAATCAAATCCGTAAGATTTCTTTTGACGGCTTTTCTGTCGAGTTTCAATCCGTATTCGGATTCAAGCATATCCTGAATCTGTTTCTGAGTGAGCGTATGCTCGCTGTCGGTATACTTTTTGAGAATATCGATAATGCAGAGAATTGCGGTTTTCTTTGAATTAGCCTGATACATAAAAACACCTCAAAAACATAATAATGCTTTCAAGGTGTTTTGTCAATGATGTTCGGTTTTCGGAACATGGTGATTTCATAATCAGTCGGAGTTTTTTTCTTTCTTTTTTGCTTTAACAAGAAGAATTACACCGATGATGGCGGGAATGAAAAATCCAATCAGTGTTGTAATGTCATAAATGTTATTGATGTTAAAAACATCGCTTTTTCCTACTATTCCTCCAAAAACTCCAATCGCCTGAAGAACAAATAATACGATGGCTGCTTTCTTCATAATTTTTCACCTTCTTTTATTTTAAATACATTTTTTATAACAGCTTTTAATGCTGAGCATATCGGTAAACTGATTATCATTACAACCGAATCAGCAACAAAAGCATAAAAATTTTTAGCAGCTCTGAAAAGAAACGGTTGTGAATATAAAAACATCTCAACCAATGACTTTACGCCAAGCATTGCAACAGCAGTTGAAATAACAATGGATATTCCGATTATCAGGTGCCTGATATATTCATTTTTCATGTTTAAAGTCAGCTTGCAGGTAATTCCCACAATCAGACCGATAACAAGATTTCCCACAGACCATCCCGGCATTCCTCTGAGCCCATTGATAAGCAAAGAATATATAACAACACCTGCCACACCGACGGTTGTTCCGCTCAGGGGTCCCAGATAATAGCAATAAAAAGTCATCGCAACATATCCCAAACAGAGATAATAATTTTCAAAAACAGGCACTTGCAAGCATAAAGAAAATACTACAAACAAAGCAATTCCCAATGCATTTATGCATAATTTTTTTGTAGAATTAATCATATATCCGCCTTATCGCTTTATTATTGCCAACGAAGAATTCTTGAAGGATTCGTCATTTGTTACTTCTTTGATGACTTTAATCTGCATCGGGAAAACAATTTCGGTATTTTCATCATCAAGTTCAATTTCTGCAATTGCCTTATCCTTCCAGAACGGATAAATATCGATTTCAAAATACTGATTATTATGAGTCAGGCAGTATCTTGTTTTACGGATCTGATGCTTTGTTGTGTCGGCATCCATCAAAAGCCCGATATATTCCGATTGGGAAAGCCTTTTTTCGATTTCAATTCGCTTGATATCGGAAACCTTTTGTTTGATTGTCTGAAAATATATGTAGTTTCCGTCAACTCCTCTTTGGCGCACCCTGACTTCTTTATCGTCCGTACCGTTAAGATATGTCTGTATTATTTCGACTTTTTTGCAGGTAGGATTTGATTCCAACCATTCAATGTCAGGATATTCAATGAGGAACTTTCTTTCAATCTCATACGGTTCGGGTTCGCCAAGGAATGACGATATTTCAGCTATAAGCCGTTTCATTTTTTCTTCAAAGCCCGATGAATTATCTATAATTCTCAAATGAGGATGACCTGTCCATGCAGAAATCAGCTTATCATCAAGCTCTGCAGCCTCTTTAACCGTTTCGGTTCTTGCTGAGTTGTTTTGGGTTGTGTAGAATTCTTCTGCGCCTTTTGCAGCTGTTGTGAGATGAAAAACAGCGTCGTAGCAGTCACGAAGCTCAATTTCGTTTGAATCAACAAAGCTAATTGCTTCTTTAAATTCAATTTCATTCATGTATGCTTTGTTATCAATCGTTCCGCGATCGCAAACAATGAGAACTTTATCGGTTTTCATTGTTTTTGCAGCCTGCTCAAAAATTTTTTCTTTTTCAATCTGAAGTTTAATCTGACACTTCTGATATTCAACATTTGCGCCACAAGTCCACGGCGCAACTCCGCCCGTGATAAGTTCGGTTGCCGTTTCAGGAACAAACAAAACGGTGTATCCCATCTGCGTGAATGTGTTTTGAATCCAACTCATCGCAGTTGTTTTGCCTGCGCAGGGACCGCCCGTAATTACGATTTTTGAAATTTCCATATATTTCTCCTTTTTAATACAGGATTCTCATATTATTATAATGATAAAATATATGAAATTCAACAAAAACTTTACCAATACACGCCAAAGGCTTCTTCTGACATTTTCAGTTTCACATAATCCTCAGCAACTGCACTTATGAAGTTTATGACGAATACGGAAACATTGATGACCGTGGATATTGCTGCATTGACGGCAATATACCGTTCCCGAATCTTTGGTTTATGCCGGTCTCGATGAAAACTTCAATACGGGCGTAATCCGTAACAAAAAATATATAGAAGAAGGCAAATAAAATGAAAGCAATTGTAATTCCGAATCCGAATGAAACAGAAATCAGAGAAGTACCGATGTCCGAAGTCAAGGAAGACGATGCACTTCTTAAAGTTAAATATGCAGGCATATGCGGTTCAGATGTGGCATCGTTTACGGGCAATCAGCCGTTTACAACATATCCGAGAATTCCCGGTCACGAGTTTTCGGCAGAAATTGTATCAATCCCAGAAAAGGTTATTTACATCAACACTACAAATTGTGGAAATTCTATGATAATTGGTATTCTTATACTTGATATTCGATATTAAAAGTGATATATTATAAAAATAAAATTTGCTCAGGAGGAAAAAATGAAAACAATCCTTAAAAAAACAGTTTCATATCTTTTGATTGCCGTGTTGATTCTTTGTTCTGCACCTCTCGCAGGATTTATCGGTCTTGAAACAGATAATTCTCAGAAAGCCGCTGCTTTCCATGACTACGGTGAGTCGCAAGTGAAAACATATGAAGAAGTCGATGCGTTGTACGATAAATTCGTGTATGTAGGCATTGATGTTATCGAAGTTGAAAACGACCAACTTACTGACGGATATGTTCAGCCCGGCGACTGGCTTGAATACAGAATGACCGTTCTTTCCGACCTTTATATCGGTACCATTTATCCTATTGTTACTTATGATAAGGAATTCTTCGATGTTCGTGTTGTATCAAAAATGGAATCTCCGACTACGGATTCATGGACACGGAATGACTATGAGCCCGACTCGCTTCTTACACATAACGAATTATTGAATGCCGACCATCCTTGTATTTACAGCGATGAAAATCCGTGCAATTACAGGCTTTCGTCGGCTCCTATGGAAATATTCAAAAACAGACTGGCCGGAATTCCCATGTTTCCTTTAGATCTCGATTCTTTGGATTGTGTTCAGCCGCGCGTGTCCCTTAATATCAGGGAAAACAATAACGTTTCTCCGTGGTCAATGACAGAGAATGAATGGGTGTTAAGTTGGTATGTAAGAGTCAAGGAAGATCTTCCGGACGGTATGCTTGGTGAATCAAAATCTGTCATAGATTTATGGAGATTCGGAACCGATGAGGTTTCATCCTATGACAGCGGAAGACCTGGCGATATTACAACAACGACGGATCCCACTATCTATTTCGGACAGGCGTATAATATGACTGCGGCTCGCAGATACGGCGTTCTTGAACATCTTATTCTTGAAGATACTTACCATGAGTTAAGAATTGGTGAGAATGATGTTTCGCAGGAAATCTATCATATCGATTATAGGGTAGACGGTTCATATTATGACTCACAATCTTATTATGAAGGTGATGTAATCGAACTTCCTGAAGACCCTGAAAAAGAAGGTTATATCTTTGCAGGATGGGAATGGAACCGTTATTACGATGAAGTTATTTCTCCTTGTGAAACAATGCCTCCCTATAATCTCACGTTGAATGCAACATGGGTTGAGGACACACCAACATATTCTTCCCATAATATTGAATACTATCTTGCAGATGGCGGCGCTCTTTATGACACACGCACATTCAAAGAAGGCGAAACAATCATTCATCCCACAAATCCCCAAATGGAAGGATTTTCATTTATGGGTTGGGTTGATGAAAACGGAAATATTTTTAATAACAGCGTAATGGGTCAAGAAGATATTAAGGTTTATGCTCAGTTTGAAATCAATACATACAAAGTAACTTATATCGTTGACGAAGAAGTTTACAAAAACTATGATATCATTTATCAGTCAGAAATAACCATTCCTGCAGACCCTGAAAAGGAAGGCTATACTTTCGCAGGCTGGACTCCCGAGATTATATCAACAATGCCTGCTTGCGATCTGGTATATACCGCAACCTGGGTTAAAAATGATGATACTAATGATGATATCAACAAGAAATATACTGCAACCTTCCTTTATCACAACGGCGAAACATACAAAACCCTTGTTCTGTGCGAAGGAGATGAAATTCCTGTTCCCGAAGCACCCGAAAAATTCGGATATGTTTTCACAGGCTGGAATCCTGAAGTTCCCTCTGTAATGCCTGCTGAAGATATGGTGTTTGAACCTCAGTATAAAATCGATGAAGAATTCGTATCAATTGTTGCAGGCGGTACAGTTATTTCAGGCGGAGCAATTGCAGGCACTGTTATCGGCATGAATGTTGCAACAATAACAGGTGTGTCCCTTGTTGGCGGAGTCCTTGTTATTGCAGGAGTTGGAAATCTTGTAAAGCATACTCACACAGCAACATATATAGTTGACGGTGAAGTTTACAAAACTTACAAAGTTATTGAAGGCTTAAAGATTCCTGTTCCTGATTCTCCTGTTAAAAACGGATTTATTTTTGAAGGCTGGAATCCTGAAGTTCCCGAAAAAATGGGTGATAAAGACATCACATTTGAGGCTGTATGGTCTGAAAATCCCGCTGATGTTGAAATTCCTGAAACCGGTTCATCTTCAATCGGTCTTGCGGCATTTGCAGCAATTTCTTCTGCAGCTGCAGCGGCATACATAATTACCGCAAGAAAAAAAGAAAATTAATATCCGACAAAAGATAATAAAAATCCCGTAAAAACCGACCTGGCTTTTACGGGATTTAATTTTATATCACGGTTTGCGGACTGTGAGATTGAGTCCGAGTGCGCAGACTGCAAGGATGAGAAGCATCACAAACGGTGAAGTATATCCGCCGCTTGAAGCGAGAAGACTGTTGCTGAAGTTTGCGATGAATGCAGCAACAATCAGATTGAAATTCGTAAGGCTGTAGTTGACGGAAAAATATTTTTGTCCGTAGAAAGTTGCGGTGAATGCCGATGTGAGAGTCGGGCATGAGCCGTAGGAAAGACCCGTAAGGCAAAGACCGATAATGCAAACGGGCAATGAATGCATCTGAACTGCAAGAAGAGTTATTCCTGCGGCAACGATTGTGAGAATATTGGCGGCAATCATAGTTGTTCTTCTGCCGAGAGCATCATAAACCGCACCCGTCAGGATTCTGCCGATGCCGTTGCAGACCGAAAGAACACCCACAAGAGTTGTTGCAAGAACGGGTGTTGCATCAACGGAAATAACAAGGTCTCTTGCAAAGCTGATAACCGAATTACCAACGGCGGTGATGAATGCCATGAAGATGAACGCTCTCCAGAAAGTGAAGCTCCTGAGCATTTCTGAGGTTGAGAAATCACGGACTTCAAAGGCTTCCTTGCCGACGGATTTCTTTATTTTTGCGGCAGGGAACTGAATATCTGCGGCGGGCAGGCGGAGAATTGAACCTGCAACAATAAGAACAACGGCAAGAACGATGCCGAGAATGATATATGTTTTTTCCCAGCCGAAAGCAGGGTTTTCAAAAAGAACGCTGATAACATTGCCGAGCATGAGTGTGCTGATTCCGAAGCCCATCATAAGACATCCCGAGCAGAAGCCTTTTTTGTCGGGAAACCATGAACAAACTGTTGAAACAACAACGTTATAGCAGATTCCGATGCCCGTGCCTGCAAGGAAAGCATAGGTAACATAGAGAAGATAAGGCAAATCCGCGCTGAGCATACCGGTTGAAACAAAACCTGCGCCAACGAGAACACCGGCAATCATAAGAGTGAACTTCGGGCCGATTTTTTTGCAGATAAGACTGCCGAAAAATGCGCCGAGACAGAAGAAACACATCGTTAATGTGAAATTGAGCGAAAGCACGGATGCATCCCAACCGAAAACATCATTAAAAGGTATTTTCAGAATTGACCATGCATAAAGAACACCGGAAAAAAGCATGGCAAAAACGCCTGTTACAAGATAAAACCATCTTTTTTTCAAATTATTCTGAGCAGTCATAACGCAAAACCTCCTTGATGATTATTGAGTATAGCACAAACAAATCAGGATTTCAACACTTTAAACGAAAAAAGTTCAGCACTTTAAATGAAAAAAGCGTTTTGCTTGATAAATTATTGTTTTCATACAATAAATTGACAAATACTGACCGAGCCTTTATAATTAAAACATTAATTCACGGAGGTTTTTCTATGAAAAAGCGTATTATTTCAGCAATTCTTGCCGTGTGCCTTATTTTCGGTGCAGTTTCCGTTTCCGCATATGCGGCACAGCCCGAACTCAGCTTCGACGAAAACGGCGAATTCAACATTCTTCATCTCTGCGATATGCAGGACGGTTATCCCGCAAAGGAAGAAATGATTAAGTATATTAACCGTATGCTCGAGGTTTATGAACCCGATCTTGTTGTGCTCGGCGGCGATAACTGTGTTGCAAAAAAAGAAGATAAGGATGCCGCAATCAAAGAAATCTGCGATGTCTTTGTTGAAAACGAAACATATTTCACCCTTGTTTTCGGCAACCATGATGACGAGCAGGGCGTTGATAAGGATACTCTTCTTAAAATGTATCAGAAATACGGCAAAAAATACTGCCTTGCATATGATGCAGACCCTGCACTCAGCGGCAGCGCAAACCACAATCTCCCCGTTTATTCTTCCGACGGAACAGAAATAAAGTTCAATGTGTGGATGCTTGACACAGGTACATATGTTGCCGATGAAAACGGAAAAAGACTCGGCTATGACAGTGTAAGACCCGACCAGATTGAATGGTATAAAACCGAAAGCAAAAAACTCGAAAAAAAGGCAGGAGAAAAAGTTCCTTCTCTTGCGTTCCAGCACATGGTTGTTCAGGAAGTTTATGAAGTGATGTTCCCGAAAGCACTTTTTGAAGTTGATTTCTTTGTTGAAACCTACAGCGGAATCAAATATTCCGTTTTCAATCCCAGAACAGAATCTTTTATCGGTCATATGTACGAGCCCCCTTCACCCGGCTATTATAACCACGGCGAAGCTGATGCAATGCGCGAAAGAGGCGACGTTCTTGCAATTCTTGCAGGTCACGATCACTATAACACCTATGAAGTTGACATCGGCGGAATGAAGGTTATCAACACCTCGGGCGTATCGTTCAATGCATATGACATTGAATTTACAAGAGGAAGCCGTCTTATCACAATCAAGGAAGACAACCCCTGGGAATTCAGGTCCGAAATTATAACCGTAACCGATCTCATAATGAGCGACGATAAATTTGCGGAAGATTTCGGAATGAGCCGTTTTGAAGCATTTGCATGGATTTCCTTTGCAGATTTCCTTCTTCTCTGCAAAATGCTTTCAGGCCCGATTTCATGGCTTATCTACTCATAATAAGGAGAAATATCTATGTTTTATAATATCTGGGGATTTATCAGACAGAGCGCAATCAGAATCTATCTTGCGGCGGCAAAAATAATTTATAAAGTCAGCGGCGGCAAACTTCCTAAATCTCTCTATTGCAAAAGAGCGAATCCCGAAAAAATCGGAACAGATGTGAAAATCATTTCCGAAAACGATTATTCAACCACAATCGCAAAGGTTGACAAAAACGGAAACATAAAGAGCGACGACTTTGTTATTGTTTCAACAACAGACTTCCACTTCGATGTTGACCACGATATCAACACAAAGGCTGTTAAGAATTTTGTTCAGCATCTCAAGGA
This sequence comes from Acutalibacteraceae bacterium, assembly GCA_045645685.1. Taxonomy (GTDB): domain Bacteria; phylum Bacillota; class Clostridia; order Oscillospirales; family Acutalibacteraceae; genus CAG-177. The sequence continues at coordinate 35,444 of JAZRJH010000027.1, read as the reverse complement.
TATAAAGCCCGACCTTGTTGTGCTCACGGGCGACAACATCCTTTCAAAATATCAGCAGATTGATGCAATCCAGTTTGCGCAGATGATGGAAGAAATCGGCATCTACTGGACTGCCGTTTTCGGAAATCACGAAACAAGAGAAGACCGCGGATTCTATAAGTGGCTTCTTTTCAAGAGTTTCTGCGATTATGAGCATTGCCTTTGCAAATTCGGGCCCGATGATATGTTTGGCTACGGCAATTTCACAATCAATATTCTCGGCGAAGGCGGAAAGCATCTTAAGACCCTTTTCCTTTTTGACTCAGGCAGAGATATGCTTGAAAGAGACAAGAAATCACACGGTGTGCCCGACGAAATGAATGGCTATGACTTCCTTAAGAAAGAGCAGATTGCATTCTATAAAAACGAAACCGCAAAACTTAAGAATCAGTACGGCTCAGCAGATTCATTCATGTATATGCACATTCCCCTTTGCGAATATCAGCACGCTTTCAAGGATGACGGCAACGGTAACTTCATTCCTTCGGGCGAATGCGAAATTCTCTACGGCGGTCAGTTTGAGAGCGTCGGATGTTCATCATTCAACAGCGGAATGTTTGATGCGATTCTTGAAACGGGAAGCACTCAGGCTGTTTTTGCAGGGCATGACCACGTCAACGATTGGGCGGCTGTCTATAAGGGAATCCATCTTGTTTACAGCCTTCCCGGCGGATATGCGGTTTACAATCTCGGCGACAAAACGGGCGCACCCGAAAGCGAATGGGTTGAAGGCGTAACAATCACAACTCTCCGCGCAGACGGCTCAATCGAGCTTGCTCCCAGATACAACAGAATTTTTCTTTAAAAGGAAATTAATATGTTATTCAATGAAACAAAAATTTCGGGGATTCCCGTCAGAAACAGAATAATCCGAAGCGCCACCCACGACGGTCTTGCCGATGAAAACGGTGCTCCGAGCGAAAAACTCATTGCAAAATATGAATCCCTTGCAAAAAATGAAGTCGGATGCATCATCACGGGCTATGCCGCGGTGAGCAGAAACGGCGTTTCGCCCTATCCGAGAATGATGAAAATTTTTGATGACGGCGTTATCGGTAAGTATAAAGAGCTTACCGATGCGGTTCACCGCCACGGTGCGCCCGTTATTCTGCAGATTGCCCATTGCGGCAGACAAACTTCATCAAAGGCGATAGGAATGCAGAAGGTTGCCCCGTCGGATGTGCTCCATGCATTTTATCCCGACAAGGCAAAGGTTCTTGCCGAAAGCGAAATTCATGAGATTATCAACGATTTTGTTGCGGCGGCAATCAGAGCGGAAAAAGCAGGTTTTGACGGCGTTCAGCTTCACGGCGGTCACGGTTATCTGCTCCACGATTTTCTCTCGCCCTACGGCAACAGAAGAAAAGATAAATGGGGCGGAAGCCTTGAAAACAGATGCAGAATCGTTGAGCTTATCATCAGGGGAATCAAAGAAAAAACAAATCTCCCCGTCTGGATAAAACTCAGCGCCGAAGATAACAGAAAAGGCGGAATGAACATCGGTTCTTCCGTTGAAATATGCAAAAGGCTTGAAAAAGCAGGCTGCGATGCGATTGAAGTTTCGTGCGGAACGGTTCAGGACGGCATGAACACCATGAGAAGCAATCTTATGCCGATGGACGCTGTTTTCAGATACAGAGAGCCTTGCGCTTCGTTCCCGAAAATACTCAACAAAATCGCACTCCCTGCCGCAAATCTCATAAATCCGCTGATAAAACAGCCGAAACCCCTCGAAAACTTCAATGTCGGCAATGCGGAGATAATCAAAAAGAATGTTTCGGTTCCCGTCATCGCTGTCGGCGGTATTTATAAAGTCAGTGATATGGAAGATATCATTTCAAGCGGAAAAGCGGATTTTGTTTCTATGTGCAGACCCTTTATCTGCGAACCCGACCTTGCGAAAAAACTCCGTAACGGTCAGGCTCAGGCAAAGTGCATTATGTGCAACTACTGCGGTCTTGTAATCGAAAAAGACCCCACAAAATGCCTTTACGGAAAAGTTAAATAAAAAAGATGAACGGAAATCAGCCCGTGAAAACCACGGTTCGGGTTGCTCCATTCACCTTAAGGAGAAAGAGAAATGAAAGAATATTTCAAAAGGCTTGCGGACAACTGTCCGAAACGCAGATTTATTTTCTGGTGGATTTTCAGGGCGCTGATGATTTATGCATTCGTTGCAGGATTTTTCAAAACACCCTTTGATATCACCGACCCCTTGCAGGTAGGCGCAAACCTTCTTTGTATGTTCCTTTGGGAAATTTTCATGCTGTTTCCCCCAAAAAGCATATTCCGGCATCTCTCATCGGCATTTCAGTCATTTCTGACCGTGATGATTTTCTGCGCATCGTTCGGCGGAAAATTCCTTAATCTTTACTATGACTTCCGCTGGTGGGATGTTATGCTCCATTTTGCGGGCGGCGGCGCTTGTGTTTTCTTTGGCTACGAAATCGTATGTGCAATCCTGAAAAGGGACAAAAAATCCGCACCGCTCTCGCTTGTGCTTCTTGCATCCGTGGGATTTTCGTTCCTTGCGGCAACGGGATGGGAGCTTTTTGAGTTCGGATTTGACCAGATTGCAGGTATGATGAGCGGTTATCCCGGCGATGCCCAGCATTGGTCGCTCGCTCTTGCGGAAGGCACACCCAAGGCGCTCACTCTTTTTGACCCCATCGTACCCGAAAGATGGCCCATCATGGACACCATGGCAGATATCGTGCTCAACACCGTCGGCGCTGTTCTTTCATACATATTCCTGAAAATTTATCCCTACCGTCACAAAGGAAAATATAGAGCTGATTTTTAATTGATATAAAAGAGTCGTCAGTTGACGGCTCTTTTTTGTTAAAAATTTCTCAAACAAATTTCGTAAAACCTGTTAACTTTTATAACATAATGTGTTATAATAGCGAAATAATAGTAAAATAGGTAAATTATCGGCATTACATAAAATACAGACAGTAGGTGATTCGGTGGGTGAAAACAACAAGCGCTCGGGCAAGTTTGAGGATATCTCGAGCTACAGCACACCCAAAGGGTTCGGCAACAAACTGAAATTTTTCTGGAATTTCAAATTCAGACCCTTTTTTCTCAAAAATCAGAAAAGAAATCTCAAAGCAATTCTCAGCGTGCTTATCTGCCTTGTTCTTGTTCTTTCGGCGGCAGGCGGCGCATACATCCGCAAGATGCTCTCTCTTATCAACGTCAGCTCGGGCGACTTCGGAAATCTCGATGCAACCTTCGCTCAGGAAGAAGTTGACGAAGCAATGTCGTTCAACACGATTGCGGATATCATGAGCGCAGATTCCATCAAAGAGCTTCTCAAGACATGGGCAACCAACGGCGGCGAAAAAATCTATAACAAAAAAGTCATCAACGTTCTTCTTATAGGTGAAGATGATGAAGACGGCTCGCACCGTTCCGACTCAACAATGCTTGTTTCGGTCAACACAAAAACAAAGAAGATAACCATCACTTCTTTCCTGCGAGATTCATATACTTATATGAACATCGGCGGTCATGAGAGATACGACAAAACCAACCATTCCTATGCATGGGGCGGCGCGGCGGCTCTTATGGAAGTTCTTTCCAACAACTACAAAATAAAAATCGACCACTATGTTTCAATCAACTATAAGTCATTCAAGGCGGCGGTTGATGCACTCGGCGGTGTTTCCGTTCCCATCACCGAAAAAGAAGCAAAGTATATGAACAGAACAACCCGTGTCAAAGGCTTTGAAAGCGGCGACAATGTTCTGCTCAACGGCGAAAGAGCCTTGATTTATGCAAGAATCAGAAAGCTCGACAGCGAAGTTGAAAGAACAAGAAGACAGCGTGAACTCATCAGCTCGGTTATCAAAAATGTGAAGGCATCATCGCTTTCCGACCTTAATTACGCTATCGAAACTTTCCTTCCCTATATCACAACCAACTATTCATCGGGCGAAATTCTTTCACTCGGTATGCAGGCACTCAGCGAAGGCTGGCTCAGATATGAAATCGTCAGTCAGGTTATGCCTACGGAAGAATTGCGCTACGGCGTTTCGGGATTCCGCACATATACGGGCAATCTCGATGTGTGGATTGTTGACTACATCAAGGCGGCAAGAGAGCTTCAGCTCGGTCTTTACGGTCAGACAAATATTGAAATCAATCCCATGACCCATATTTCGGCAATCGACCTTGCAAGGGGTTCAGCCGCTTCATCGGATAACTATTATGACGATGATGACGAAACAACAACTGAGAATTACGAGCCGCATTATTACACCGAAGAAGTTTCAACCACAAGAAGAAGCATTTTCAACAATAACTGGCTCAACCGCCTTGAAAGAACAACTTCCGAATACGAATCATCAACATCTGACAGCACGGATTATTCCGAAGAAACAACGGAAGACGGTTACTATTCCGAAGAAGAAACCACTGATGAAGACGGCGGTTATTATGAAGAAGAAACAACCGAAAACGGCAGTTATTATGAAGAATCAACAACGGATTCTTTTTATGCTCCGTGGTAATATATAAGTTTTATTCACCAATAACAAAAAGCCAACACGCTTTGTGTTGGCTTTTATTTTTTAGTGTTGAGTTTTGAGTTTTATTTTATTCACCCAGAACTTGCGGAGCAAATAAAACTCACCGAAGGTGAATAAAACTTATATCTTGGGCGGAGCAACTCTGTGCTTTCTGTGCTTTTCGTGGGGCTTGGGCTCAATATTGCCTGCCTTTGTGAGAGCGATTTTTGTGAGCACGGGGCCTACAAGTTCATAGATAAGAACAGAGAAGAGAATAATGTTACGAACAATCTGTCCGACTTCGCCGATTTCCATAACGGTTACCGACATACCGAGGGCAACGCCTGCCTGGGGAAGAAGAGTGATACCGAGATATTTTGTTGTTTTATCGTCGCACTTCATGAGCTTTGCGCTGCCGTATGAACCCACATATTTGCCGAATGAACGGGTAACGATATATGCAACACCGATTCCGACGATAACAATATCAGTGAATACGCTCAGTTCAAGCTCTGCACCGCTCATAACGAAGAAAAGAACAAAAAGCGGAACTGTCCATTTGTCTGTTTTTTCCATGATTTCGGCAGAGAAATCGCAGATGTTGCAGAAAACGGTACCGAGCATCATGCAAACAAGAAGAGTTGAGAATCCTACATGGATTCCGAAAACTTCAAACTTGATCATTGAAAGGGCAACCGTGAAAAGAACGCAGGTTACAGAAAGGCAAAGACGCTTGCTGTTTGAGCTGAAGAACTTTTCAAAGGTTGAGAAAAGAAGACCCATAACGAATCCGAGAAGAAGCGATGCGGCAATTTCAACAAGGGGTTCAATGATGATTGAAGCAACATTGAACTGACCGTGTTCAATAGCCTTTGCAATGCCGAAAGAAATTGCAAAAATAACAAGACCCACAGCGTCGTCGATAGCAACGATGGGGAGAAGCAAATCCGTGAGCTTACCCTTTGCCTTATACTGACGGACAACCATCAGCGTTGCGGCAGGAGCGGTTGCGGCTGCAATTGCACCGAGAATAATTGCCATTGAAAGGGGAAGTTTGTCGGGAATGATGAAATGAAGACCGATAAGTGCGGCATCAACAAGAAGCGTTGCCACAAGTGCCTGAAAAATACCGATGAAAGTTGCGGTTTTTCCGATTTGTTTGAGCTGAGAAAGTCGGAATTCATTACCGATTGCAAAAGCGATAAAACCGAGAGCGGCATCGGAAATGATTGAATAATCCTTAACATTCTCAATCGATGTGAAGCCGATTCCGTCAAATCCGAGAGCACCGATTGCATAAGGACCGATGAGAATACCCGCAACAAGATAACCTGTTACTGCGGGAAGTCCGAGGGGTTTGCAGACTCTTGACATAAGAAGACCTGCGCCCAGAGCGATTGAAATGCAAAACAAAGTTTCCATTTTATAACCTTCTTTACTATACTTTATTATAAAGTATAAAATTTTTCCGTGAAGTATATTAGCAGAATCGAAATACAAAGTCAAACTCAAAAATTCACAAAAAATCATTGACAAATCAAGAAAATCTCGCTATTATGTTAATTGCAACCGAACATATGTTCGTTAAATGGAGGTGATTTGCTTGGATATGAAAGAATATCCCCAGAATAATGAGATTCCGCTCGCTGAAATTGAACAGCAGGTAGACTACGCCCGTACCGTCTGCTCCGACCTTTTCAGACTCTTTTCCCCCGAAGAGCCCGACACGGGATTTCTCAAAAATGAATATGACTCCGTGCGCACCCGGCTGTCCATGATGCTTGACTTTCTTATTCAGGCAAAGCTCTGGTGCGAATCCATGAGATAACGGACTGAAATCTAAAACAAAAGGAGAAAAAATGGAAAATTTCAGAATCGATTTTACCTTGTCAGACCCGTTTCCCGATGGCAAAAAACTTGGCGAGTGCGGCGAAAAAAATGCCGTTCAGCTTATTATCACTCCGCCCGAAAACCTTGCTTCAAGGGAAGAAATCCGATTATATGTTGTTGCGTTTTCAACTGAAAAAGGGCCTGTAAGATACGGTCCCGTCAAAAAATCAGAAACGGTCACCGTGCCCGTCGGCAATGCGCTCACGGTTGGCTCTGCGCTTTCCGTTCAGCTTGAGGGTTATGATGAAAACGGCGAATTCGTCATCAAAAGCCCCGTTCTGAGCGGAATTATGATTTCGGGGTCAATTGCCGACTGCAATCCCGATATTCCCGAAGAAGAAACGGTTATTCCCGGTCACACCCACAAAAATCTCGGCGTGCTCGATGCTCTTTCAATAAATAACGGCTCGCTCACATTCAACGGAAATACTATTCCCGATAACAGATATATCAAAACTGCCGTTCTCGATGTAAACGAGAACGCTTTTTTAATTGTCGAAAATTTCAACAGCTTTGCCATTATTGAAAACAGACTCAGCGACGGCAATCTGCCCATACCGCTCGGAGCGGAAATCCTTTCAATTGAGATAAAATTCTTCAGCAATCCCTCAGATTGGCTTGACATCCGCGATCTTCATTCCGCGGATTATTTTTCACCCTATAATATCAATATGTATAAGCCGATATTGAATAATATATCGGATACGCCCATTCTTGCCATTGTTTCTTTCCTGACCGATGTCAATGATATCTATTACAAAATAGTAAACTATGAGGTAAGTGCCCTGAGAGTCAGATACATTGAAGAAAACGGAGAAAACGAATGATGGAAACCGAAATTCTTGTTTCTCTTATAACTCTCGGCGGCTCGGCACTCGGCACATTTGCGGGAATTGCAGTTAACTCAAAGCTGACTAATTTCCGCATTGAACAGCTTGAAAAAAAGGTTGATAAACACAACAGCGTGATTGAGCGCACGGGTAAGCTCGAAGAAAAATTCGATGCGCTCGATTACCGGCTCAAAGAAATTGAAAACGGAAGGTGAAGATATGGACACAAATTGGAAAAGAAAACTTACAAGCCGTAAATTCTGGGCGGCGGTTGTCGGATTCATAACTCCGATTCTGCTCGCTTTCGGAGTTTCGGACAGCGTCACAACGCAGATAACCGCAATCATCACGGCAGGCTCGGCGGTTGTTGCCTATATCATCGGCGAAGGATTCATTGATGCCTGCGGAAAGGATGAGTGATTGATTGAAAACAAGTTCAGGTCTTGTTGACTATGCACGCTCACAGCTTGAAAAGCCTTATTGGTACGGCACATTCGGCAACACCGCAACCAAAAGTCTGCTCAATGCCAAAAAGAAGCAGTATCCATCTCACTATAAAGACAACCGAATGGAAAAATATAAATCCGAAATCGGCGAAAGAGTCCACGATTGTGTGGGTCTTATCAAAGGCTATCTCTGGAGCGAAAATTTTGTAAGTCCCCCCGAATACAATGCATCGCAGGATGTTTCTGCAAACGGTATGCTCAAAAAATGCACCGAGAAAGGCACTTTTGACACCATGCCCGAAATGCCCGGCATTCTTGTTTTCAAGAGCGGTCATGTGGGAGTTTATGTGGGCAACAAAAAGGTGATTGAAGCAAGGGGCTTCAGCTACGGAGTGGTGGAAACTCAGCTTGATAAAAGGGGCTGGACTCATTGGGGCAAATGTCCGTGGATTACATATCCCAAAGAAGGCAACTACTTCATGTCCTGCGCACACGATGAAGTTTCAATCGTTGATGCGCTTAAGAAAATCGGCGAAAAAAGCAGCTTTGCTTACCGAAGAAAGATTGCCGAAGCAAACGGTATGCCTGATTATTCGGGAAAAGAAAAAGAAAATGTGAGACTTCTTTCTCTTCTTCGCACGGGACTTCTGATAAAACCCTGACGGGTTTATGATGATGTGTGCGTTGCCCACACCTGTTTTTTTAAACCCCTCCGTCACTTCGTGACACCTCCCCTACAGGGGAGGCTTATGATACAGTTGGCTTTCTGCATAAATAAAACCATCTGTTTAGGCTCCCTCAAGAGGGAGCTGTCGCATGGCGACTGAGGGAGTTCATCATCTTTTGCGAAGCAATAATTGCGAATTGTGAATTGAGAATTATTTTATGTTTTCAAACATAAAATATTGCGAGGTGATAATATGAAGAAAGAAATCAAAGTTTATGCAATCTCAATCGCAATTGCCCTTGCTGTCGGCGGACTTTCTGCCCTGCTGACCGCAGGCAACATGGACATTTATTCAGAAATCGTAAAACCCCCGCTTGCACCCCCGTCGGTGCTTTTTCCGATAGTGTGGACACTTCTCTACATACTCATGGGAGTGAGCGCCGCAATGATTTATCTTCGGAAAGAAGAAAATCCGCAGGCGGCACAAAAGTCATTCATTTTTTACGGAATCAGCCTGTTTCTCAACTTCTTCTGGAGCATCATATTCTTCAATATGCAGGCTTTTCTGTTTTCGTTCATCTGGCTTTTGCTTCTCTGGGCATCGATTCTTCTCACAATTCTTCAGTACAGAAAAATCAGTCCGCTTGCCGCCGCCCTGCAAGTGCCCTACCTTCTGTGGGTAACCTTTGCAGGCTACCTCAATCTCGCAATATTCATTCTTAACGGATAATTTCCGAGCAAAGCAACCCTTCATTACGAATTACGAATTTCGCATTGGTAAAAACCCCTCCGCCTCGCTATGCTCGGCACCTCCCCTGAATGGGAGGCCGATGATACAGTTGGCTTTCTGCATAAATGAAACTTATTGTTTAGGCTCCCTCCCGAGGGAGCTGGGTCATAGACCCTGAGGGAGTTCATCAGTTTTTGCGAAGCAACAATTACGAATTTCGCATTAAAAAACGGCTTGCAGATGCAAGCCGTTAATTTTTTATCCCTTGACTACTCCGCCCTTCATCTTGATAAGCTCTCTGTAGCTGATAAGCTCAACGCCGTGATCTTTGAGATACTTATGTGTGTAGGGGTCTTTCATGAGCTGATATTCCCATACTCTGTCCTGCCATCTGCCTGTGATACCCTTAAGCTCGTCGCATTCAACAGAAGGATGGATGAATGTTTCGGTAACGCCGTCTTCGGGAATATCTGTCCAGATTTTGAGAATTGTGTCTCTGTATGTTTCGTAGCTCTTTCTCATGTCGTCATTCCAATCGGGGAAGAGAAGATAATCGGGAATAACAACATTATATTTCTTGCCCCACTTCTTTGAGAGAAGAGTGATAGCGGCATAAAGGAAATAGGGTGTGCCGTTGGGGCAGATTCTCTTATCGTGCTTTGTGTAAAGACGGTAAGCATAGCCGTATTCGCCGCAAACACGGAGAGTCATCTTTGCAAGTCCGAGTCTGCCTGTGTAATGACCGTAAAGTGAGCCCATGTGGTTATCTGTGTGCGAAGGCTTCATTCCCCACTTGTGAGCAAGGTCAATCTGTGCTCTGATTTCAGCTTCAAGATCTTCATATGAAGCGTTCTTTTCAACCTGATCGCTCTCATGCCACATAAAGCCTTCTTCGTCAAGAAGAGTTTTGCCGTCTGTGAGAGGCTTCCAGCGGTATTTGCCCCATTCACTTGTCATTGTGAGATGAACACCGATAGCGTGTTCAGGATGTGCGATTGAAAAATCAACAGCTTCCTTTGCTGTGGGGCAGGGCATCATAACAGTTGCGGATTTGAGCCATCCGCCTTCAAAAAGCTCTGCAACGGCTTCGTTTGCCGCATGGCACATACCGTAGTCGTCTGCATTAACAATAAGATATTTAGGCATATTCTTTCTCCTTTGCGGGATATTTTACAATTCTATCATATCACAAAAACAAAAATAATCAATATATTTTTTGTATGCGGATATTTATGATTGATTTTTTTATTTTAATAAACTATAATCAAAATGTATAACTTCCGAAAGGAGAAAATATTATGGTTAAAATTACATTCATGGGTGCCGGAAGCACCGTATTCGCAAGAAATGTTCTCGGAGACTGTATGTGCACACCTGCTCTTCGTGACAGCGTTATCGCTCTTTACGATATCGACGAAGAAAGACTTGAGGACAGCTACATCATTCTCAGCGCAATGAACAAGAATGTCAACGAAGGCAGAGCAAAAATTGAAAAATACTGCGGCGTTGAAAACAGAAAAGACGCTCTTCGGGGCGCAACCTTCGTTGTCAATGCTATTCAGGTTGGTCTTTATGACCCCTGCACAATCATCGACTTTGAAGTGCCCAAAAAATACGGTCTTCGCCAGACAATTGCAGACACACTCGGTATCGGCGGCATCATGAGAGGCCTTCGCACAATTCCTGTTCTCAAGGATTTTGCAGACGATATGGAAGAAGTCTGCCCCGATGCATGGTTCCTTAACTATACAAATCCCATGGCTATCCTTACGGGCTATATGCAGAGATACACAAAAATCAAAACAATCGGACTGGGCCATTCTGTTCAGTCCTGCTCAAAAGACCTTCTCAACCATCTCGGCATGGAAGACAAGCTCGAAGGCAGAAAAGAACTCATCGCCGGTATCAACCACATGGGCTGGCTTCTTGAAATCGAAGATAAAGACGGCAATGACCTTTATCCCGAAATCCGCAAGAGAGCCGCAGAAAAGAATGCAACCGAAAAGCACAGCGACATGGTAAGATTCGAATATATCAAGAACTTCGGATATTACTGCACCGAATCGAGCGAACATAATGCAGAATACAACTGCTTCTACATCAAGGATAAGTATCCCGAACTTATCGAAAGATACAACATTCCCCTTGACGAATATCCCCGCCGCTGTGTGAATCAGATTGCAGGCTGGAAAGCTGAAAAAGAAAGAATCCTTGATAACGGTCAGATCACACATGACCGTTCAGGCGAATACGCTTCATACATAATGGAAGCTATCGTAACGGGCAACCCCTACAAAATCGGCGGCAATGTTCTCAACACGGGTCTTATCGAAAACCTTCCCGCAGATGCATGCGTTGAAGTTCCCTGCCTTATTGACGGAAAAGGCATTCACCCCTGCCATGTAGGCAAGCTCCCCGTTCAGCTCGCCGCAATGAACCAGACAAATATCAACGCTCAGCTTCTCACAATCAACGCCGCTGTCACAAAGAAGAGAGAAGACATCTATATGGCAGCTATGCTTGAACCCCACACCGCCGCAGAGCTTTCAATCGACGATATCAAAGCAATGGTTGACGAGCTTATCGAAGCACACGGCGAATACATGAAAGATTATCAGTAATTTTTGAAAAGAGGCATATTATGAAACTCAGAAAACTTCTTTGCATTGTTCTTTCTGTCTGCATGGTGCTTTCAATCGCACCGCTTGCATATGCAAGAAATTGGGACAGCGAATGCAAAACAGACTGCAAGGGCAACTGCGGCACAAGTCCTCTGATTATCGTTCCCGGCATCATGCAGTCACAGGTTTATGTTCAGGATGAAAACGGCAAGGATCTTCTCACAAGCGACGGCTTCCCCATTGTTGAAGGCATGGACCTTGCTTTCATGTTTGACACAATCGCTCTCGAAAATTCTCTCAAAGAAAAAATCGGCGATATTCTCGGCGCTGTTGCGCTTCACAACAGAGATAAGCTCCTCAACATCCTTCTCGGCGTTCTTGACGAAGGCTTTGCAAGCCACTATTTCAACCCCGACGGAACAAGAGTGAACGATGTTGCGGTTGACGAATACTGGTATTCACTCGAAGAATGCAAAACAAAGCCCGAAAAATCCTATAACTACGCAAAGGGTTATTCAAAGGACGAAAACGGCAATGTTCTTCCCACCACAAAGTATGAAAACGAATATGATTTCATCAAGCGTCAGGTAAACATGGAAGAATTCTGCGAAGAATACGGCTATGACCATACATATTACTTCTCCTACAGCTCATTCGGTGATATTATTTCTGCCGCAGAAAAGCTCGACGAATATGTTCAGATGGTCAAGGCACAGACGGGCCACGATAAGGTAAGCATCTGCTTCATCAGTCTCGGCGGCACAATCGGTAACGTTTATCTTGCCGAATACTGCAACCCCGACGATATTGACAGAGTTGTTTTTGCCGCTGCAGCGGTTGACGGCTCATATCTTCTTGCAGACCTTATGGCAGGCAACACAACTTTCAGCAACGGCAATGCTCTTTATAATGACCTTGTTCCCAATATCATTAAACTTGCCGCAGAGGAATATCTTGCTCTCGGTTATTTCCTTAACCCCGTTGTCAGAGCAATTCCGCAGGAATTCTTCAGTGATTTCCTTGAAGAAACTCTCGACAGAGCAATCGACGAAGTTCTCGGAAAACTTCTCTATAACTGCCCTTCAATGTGGGCACTTGTTCCCAGCGGAGCTTATCCCGAAATGAGTGCAAAGCTTATTTCTGACGAAGAACACGCTGTTCTTAAGGAAAAAACAGATAAATATTATAATATTCAGAAGAATGCAGGCGCAACTCTCAAAAAGCTCAGCGACGAAGGCATGAAGATTTTTGTTATCAGCGGTTATAATCTTGAGCTTCCTGCCGCAGTAGGCAACTATAAGCTCAGCGGTGACAACATCATTCAGGCTTCTTCAACATCAATCGGCGGCACATTTGCAGATGTCGGTTCGGTTCTCGGCGATGATTACAAGCCTGCAATCGATGCAAGCTACATCAGCCCCGACGGAATCGTTGATGCAGGCACCTGCGCTCTGCCCGACAACACATGGTTCGTTAAGAATCAGAGCCATCTCACTCTTCAGGCAAGCGTTAATGACATCATCGGAATGTGTGTTGAGCTTGTTACAAACGATGAAATCACCGATGCAAGAGTCAACAACGGCGGATATCCCCAGTTCCTTGAATACAGAAATCTCAAGCAGATTGAAAGTCTGATTGAAACATATGAGAAAGCAGACCTTGATTCTCTCAATGCCGAAAAGCGTGCGGCTGTTGATTCAGGCTACGAAAAGGCTCTCGCTCTTCTTGAAGACAAATCATGGACAGCGGAAGAAACCCTTGAAACCGAAAAGGAATTCTACACGGCAATGTCAAAGGCAGGTCTTCTCTCCGACAGCGCTGACAGTCCTTTTGTCAAATATGAACTCATGCCTGCACTCACAAAAATTACAAAGGCATATTCCTATATTTTCAAGGTTCTTCTCGGCGGATTTGATATCTGGCTTCTTCCCTGCAGCATTCTTTAATTAAAATGTAAAAAGGCAACGGACAAAATCCGCTGCCTTTTTTGTTAATCAGAAGTTGTCTCTGTTCTTCTGGTTCTTCTGATTCTGGTTCTGGTTGTTGTTCTGCTGATTCTTGTTGTTGTGCTGATTGTTCTGATTGTTGTTCTGCTGGTTGTTCTGCTGATTCTTGTTGTTGTTTTCCATGGTGAGAATCTCTCCTTAATAATTTTGAACTCACGGTTCATTGATATTATGCGCCGTCTGCACCCGTTAATACTTATTGACAAAAATTTTTCATATGATAAAATTATTATGAGATTTTCTGACTCCCTCAGGCGTACCGCCAGCTCCCTCAGGAGGGAGCCCAAACATAAAGCTGCATTTGTGATGTTCCATAGCCTCCCTTTCAAGGGAGGGGGACCGCTTGCGGTGGAGGGATTTAAAAAGAAAGCGGGGATATTTTGATAAACTACAAACACTCAAATGTTGCCCGTGCAAAAACATTGAGGAAAAACATGACCCCATGGGAAAGAAAGCTCTGGTATGAATTTCTGCGCACATATCCGATAAGATTTCAAAGGCAAAAACCTATAGGAAATTATATTGTTGATTTCTACTGTTTCAAAGCAAAACTCGTCATTGAGCTTGACGGCTCACAGCATTATGATAAATCTGAAATAAAAAAAGATAAAATCCGCACAGAAAAACTTGAGGAATTTGATTTAACAGTTATCCGTATTCCGAATAATGAGATTGATGAAAATTTTGACGGCGTGTGCGAATATATAGACTCTTTTGTGAAAAGAGGTGCAAAGCTATGATTTTTTATTTTTCCGCAACGGGTAATTCAAAGCACGCCGCTGAAGTTATTGCCGAAAAAACGGGCGATATCGCAGTTGACATCGTTGATGCTCTGAAAAACGGAATTCCCGAAAACAAAACAGACAAAACGGGCTTCGTTTTTCCCGTATATTTCTGGGGACTGCCCGAAATTGTGAAAAGATTTGCTTCCATGCCCGAAGTCAAAAACACACTCGCAGACTATGTTTACTGCATAATCACCTGCGGTGCAAACACGGGCACGGCAGATAAAATGCTCGAAAAGGCACTCGGCAGAAAGATGAATTACAGCTTCTCTCTTAAAATGCCCGATAATTACGTTGTGATGTATGACCCGTGCGAAAAAGAGAAGGCAAAAAAATATCTTCGCCATGCAGATAAGGAACTTGAAGTTATCTGCGGTGACATTGCAGAAAAAGAAAACAAAAAAAGCGGTGCTTCAGGCGGTGAACTCAACAGTTTTGTTGTTTCAAAGCTATATGACCCGTTCAGAAATACCAAAAATTTCTTTGCAGATGATAAATGTACCTCATGCGGACTTTGTGAAAAGCTCTGCCCCGAAGGTGCGATTGTTATCAGAAACGGAAATCCTGAGTGGACAAAGAAAAAATGTCAGCATTGCACGGCTTGCATAAACCGTTGCCCTGCAAAGGCAATTCAATACGGAAAAAAGACTGCCGACAGGGGCAGGTATTCATATTATGATACAGTAAAGGGAGAAAACAAATGATAGTTAAAAATTATTTCGGAACAACCGCAGACGGCAGAGAAGTTGACTGCTATACCATTAAAAATACAAAGGAAACCGCAGTTGACATCATCACCTACGGCGCAACAATCAACAGCATTTATACCGCTGACAAAAACGGTGCTTTTGCCGATGTGCTTATCGGATTTGACACAGTTGAAGGTCACGAAAAATATTCTGACTATCAGGGAATGACCGTCGGCAGATATGCAAACCGTATTGCAGGCGGAAAATTCACCATTGACGGCGTTGAATATAACGTTGAAAAGAACGAAAGAGAAAAGACCTGCCTCCACGGCGGTGCAGAGCTTTCAAAAGCAGTATGGAAGGCAATCATCATCGACGACTGCTCGCTCGAAATGACTTACACAAGCCCCGACGGTCCAATGGGATTCCCCGGCAAGGTTGATTTCAAGGTTACATTCACACTCTTCGAAGATAATTCACTCAAGGTTGACTATTTCGCAGTGAGCGATAAGAAAACCGTTATCAACATGACAAACCATGCATATTTCAATCTCGCAGGCAAAGGCGATATCCTCGGTCATGAACTCATGATTAATGCTGATGCATACACTCCCATTGACGAAGACAGCATTCCCACGGGCGAAATCAGACCCGTTGAAGGCACTCCCTTTGATTTCAGAGTATCCAAACCCATCGGCAAGGATATCAATGCCGAGGATGACCAGCTTGTTATCGGCAAGGGATACGACCACAACTTCTGCCTTAACGAAGGCGACGGCCCTGCTGCGGTTGCTTATGACCCCGAAAGCGGCAGAATGCTTGAAGTTTTCACCGACCTTTGCGGTGTTCAGCTTTACACAGGCAACTTCCTTGACGGAACAAAGCCCGGCAAGAAAGGTGAAGGAATTATCAAAAATGCAGGCTTCTGCCTTGAAACACAGTTCTATCCCAACACACCCAATATGCCCGAATTTCCGCAGTGCACAATCGATGCAGGCGAAAAATTCACATCATGCACCGTTTTCAGATTTTCGGTTAAATAAATTTCATAATCTGTTAATTTTTGCGGCTAAATGTAACAAATTATTTCACGCCTATTCACAAATTTGTTAAAAAGCGGAGTATAATTATAGGTGTAAACTAAATTATTAGTTGGAGGGGATAAATTATGGCAGCAGAAAAAATTCTTGTTGTTGACGACGATACCAATATTTGCGAACTTTTAAGACTTTATCTTGAAAAAGAAGGCTATGAAGTTGCTCTTGCACACAACGGTGCGGATGCGGTAACGGCTTTCCGTGAGCAGTCACCGAGCCTTATGCTCCTTGATATCATGCTTCCCGTTCTTGACGGCTGGCAGGTTTGCCGAGAAGTGCGAAAGTTTTCCGACAAGCCCATCATCATGCTCACAGCAAAGGGCGAAACATTCGACAAGGTTCTCGGTTTTGAACTCGGCGCAGACGACTATGTTGTGAAGCCTTTTGATGCAAAGGAAGTTATGGCAAGAGTCAAGGCTGTTCTCCGCAGAAGCGGTGCGGTAAATCAGACCGCTGACATCAAGGAAGTCCGTTATGACAAACTTTCAATCAATCTCACAAACTATGAGCTCCGTGTTGATAACAAAAAGATTGACACGCCTCCCAAAGAGCTTGAACTCATTTATCATCTTGCAAGCAACCCCAACAGAGTTTTCACAAGAGATCAGCTTCTTGACGAAGTCTGGGGATTTGATTACTACGGCGATTCAAGAACAGTTGACGTTCATGTTAAGCGTCTTCGCGAAAAACTTGAAGGTGTTTCCGAAAAATGGGAACTCAAAACCGTATGGAGTGTAGGCTACAAGTTTGAAACAAAGGACTGAGAATAAATGCACGGCAAAAAATATTCGGGTCTTTTCCGCAAATACTTCATCGTAACCATATCAATAATTCTCGCAAGCTTCGTCTTTATAGGCGGGGCTTTGCTTCTTTTGGTGTCCAAACTCTGGATGGACGATAAAAATGCCCTTCTTGTTGAAAATACAACAAGCATTGCGCAAAACACAAGCAACATCCTTGAATCCGACTACATGGGCGAAAGCAGCCGAGCTTCGGTTATTGTTATCTGTAACTCGCTCATGCAGATTTCAAACGCCGTTGACTGCGATATTTTCATCACAAATCTTAACGGCGAAGTTGTTTATTGCAAAGAAATTCTTCAGTCAAACATGGCTCTTTATACGGGCAACTGCATGGTGCATAACAGCTACAAAGTGCCCGAAGAAATTCTGAAATCCGCTTCAAACGGTGTCTACAAATCAACAAGCAATCTCGGCGGCGCGCTGAACGATATCCATTTCGTTGTTGCCGTGCCCGTTGTTGCCAACGGTGAGATTGCGGGCTATGTTTTCTCAACTCAGGAGATTGCAGGCGGTCTTACCCCTTACATAGCGGGTATTTTCAGAATGTTCTTCATCGCCGCTCTTTTTGCTCTCGCACTCACATTTATTATTGTTTATCTTGTTTCACGTCGTTTTGCAAAACCGCTTCAGCAGATGTCGGCGGCGGCAAAGCAGTATGCAACGGGCGATTTTTCAACCCGTGTTTCCATAAAACGAGGCAGAATCCGTCTTTTCGGTCAGGACGAAGTTGACGAGCTTGTGCAGGCATTCAACACAATGGCTCAGGCTCTTGCATCCCTTGAAATGTCACGCAGGAGCTTCGTTGCCAATGTTTCTCACGAGCTGAAAACTCCGATGACAACCATCGGCGGATTCATCGACGGAATTCTTGACGGAACAATCAGCGAAGACAAAGAAAAGCAATATCTCAACATTGTTTCCGACGAAGTGAAGCGTCTTTCAAGGCTTGTTACGGGTATGCTCAACATGAGCAAAATCGAGGCAGGCGAGCTTGACCTGAAGCCGCAGCAATTCGATATTTCCGAAATGCTCTTCATGACTCTTCTGAGTTTTGAGCAGGTTATCGAAAACAAACATATCGAAATCAAGGGGCTTGACACTATGCACCCCAATCCCATCATTGCGGATAAGGATATGATTAATCAGGTTATCTATAACCTTGTTGATAATGCGGTCAAATTCACACCCGATGCAGGATATATTGAAGTCAGCTCAAAGGCGGATGCCGAAAAAATCATTCTCAAAATCAAAAACAGCGGCAAAGGTATAGCCGCCGAAGAAATTGAAAAAATATTTGAGAGATTTTATAAGGTTGACAAATCGAGAAGCTACGATGTCAAGGGCGCAGGAATGGGTCTTTACATCATCAAAACCATTGTTGAGCTTCACGGCGGTCATATCTCCGCAAGGAGCGAATACGGCGAATATGCGGAATTTATTGTTCAGTTGCCGCTGAATTAAATTATGTGTGCGTTGCACATGAGAAATGATATATGCTTCGCATATGATGTGTTGCTTCGCAACATTAATGGCGGACTCCGCCCACACCCGATTTTTACGAATTTCGAATTGATTTTCAGGATGTTCAAACTTATGTAATAATTACAAGTTATTATTTCATCATACCCCCAAAACTTTCCCCACGGAGGAACTCATATGAACGAAGAATTCAGAAATCCTTACGAAACAGAAAAAAATCCCCCTGCTAACGATATGCCTTCTTTCAGTTCTGCGGTCAACGATGTGCCGACTGTTGAAGCAGAAGTTGTTGAAGAGCCGAAGGCTGCTCCCCAGCCGCCTGAAAATCCTTCATATCAGCAGCAAACTTATTATTACGCTCAGCCTCCCTATTATAATCAGCAGAACTTCAATGCTCCCCAGCCGAAAAAATCGGGCAAGGGAAAGAAGATTTTCTTCTCGATTATTGCCGTTGTGATTGTTTTTGCTCTCGGATTCGGTGCGGCTTCGATTTCAAAATCCGCAAACACAAAAAATCCGACTTCATCTTCAACCGATAAGGTTATCAACAAAGACCTTCCCGAAGTTGACATCAACGATTCTCCCGTTTCACCCACCAAACTTTCAAGCGGCGGCGTTCTTTCGGGCGCACAGATTCATGCAAAGCTCGCAAAGAGCAATGTCGGTATCGTTGTTTATGCACGCAATACCAACTCTTCCGCAGGCGAAGGCTCGGGAATTATCATGGGTGAAGACAAAACAGGAACTTACACTTACATCATCACCTGCGCCCATGTTATCAACGATGCAGGCGTTAATGTGAGCGTTCAGACTCAGGACGGCACAACCTATGAAGCAGAAATTGCAGGTTTTGACACAAGAACGGATATCGGCGTTCTTAAGATAAAGGCAAGCGGTCTCCCCGCAGCGGAATTCGGCGATTCAAATTCACTCCTTGTCGGTGACCCCGTTTATGCTATCGGTAACCCCGGCGGAATTGAATTCTTCGGAACGCAGACAACAGGCTATATTTCCGCTATCGACAGACCCGTCAGCTCCGAAATCGGCTACACAATGAAGTGCATTCAGCATGATGCCGCTATCAATCCCGGCAACTCGGGCGGTATGCTCATCAATGCTTACGGTCAGGTTATCGGCATCAATTCCCAGAAAATTGCCGCAACCGAATATGAAGGCATGGGCTTTGCAATTCCCATTTCTTCCGCAAAAGAAATTATTGAATCTCTCATTCAGCACGGTTATGTGCCCGACAGACCCAAGCTCGGAATCACATATTATCCCGTCAGCGCAAGCGCACAGTACAGCATGATTGCTCAGATCAAGGGTCTGCCCGCAGGCACACTCATCATCAATGAAATTGACCCCGATTCATCGCTTGCAAACACAAAGGTCAGACAGTATGACATGATTACAGCGGTCAACGGCAAACCGCTCACAACGGCGGATGTTCTTCTTGAACTCATTGACGGCGGCAAGGTCGGAGATAAATTCACTCTTTCAATCTGCAGAGTCAACAGTAACTACACCTTTGAAGAATTTGATGTTGAAATCACTCTTATCGAAGACAAGAGCAGTTCCGAACCCGTAACCACAACCCAGCCGCAGTATGTTGACCCGTTTGAATACTTCTATGACCAGTTTGGATTTTAATTATTCTGATTGATTATAATGGCGACGGAATGCAAACAGAGTTTGCTTGACGTTTTTTCGCAATCGACGTATACACGATACGCCTTCATGCGAGAAAAACGCCATCCGTCACCATTCTCACCAATCATACTTAAATAAAAACAAATCAACGGAACGCCAAATACAGAGGTGATAAAATGAAATTTCTTATTGTAGTTGATATGCAGAACGATTTCATCGACGGTGCTCTCGGCACAAAAGAAGCCGTTGCGATTCTTCCTGCCGTGAAGGCAAAAATCGAAGGATTTGACGGCAGAGTTATTTTCACCCGTGACACTCACGAAGCGGATTATCTTGAAACTCAGGAAGGAAAAAATCTCCCCGTTGAGCATTGCATAAAAGGCACAGACGGATGGCAGATACGCCCCGAACTTGATGCTCTTCGCAAGGAAGAAGCCGTTGACAAGCCTTCTTTCGGAAGCGTTGCTCTCGCTCAGATGCTCAAGGCATATGATACATATGAAGAAAAAATCGACGAAATCACTCTCATCGGTCTTTGCACCGACATCTGTGTTATCTCAAATGCAATGATTATCAAGGCTTATCTTCCCGAAACCCCGATTTTTGTTGATGCGGCGTGCTGCGCAGGCGTAACCCCCGAAAGTCACGAGCGTGCATTAGATGCTATGGCGATTTGCCAGATAACCACTTTAAATCGCTAAAACTTTTTTGTTAAAAACTATTGACAAAGCGATTTCATAGTGCTATTCTTAATGCATAAATTTGCAAGAGGTTAAAAAAATGAACAGAACCGTTCTCGCAACTGCATACTATTACTTTTACTTTATCAATCAATTTGATAGGGTTTAAGTAGGTTTTGCTGAAAACGGATAAAAAGGGTTTTTCCCCGCAGTGAAATTTACACTGCGGGGTTATTTTTATTTCAGAGCCTTATAATTATTCAGTTAAATTGCATTTTATAAAATAATATATTATAATAAACGGAGGAGATCCAAATGATCGTATCAATCAAAAAAGGAACAGAAGAAGCTCAGATTCAGAATCTTATCGAATGGCTTGAAAGCCTTAATCTCGAAATCCACCGAAGCAACGGTATGTATGACACAATTCTTGGTCTTGTGGGTGACACAAGCAGAGTTGACATGGATCTTATCAGCGGACTCAGCATTGTTTCAAATGTTGCCCGAATCAGCGAACCCTACAAAAGCGCAAACAGAAAATTTCATCCCGATGACACGGTAATTGATGTCGGCGGATTCAAAATCGGCGGCGGAAACTTTCAGTTCATCGCAGGCCCCTGTTCGGTTGAATCGCCCGAACAGATTTCTTCAATCGCAAACGATATCAAAGCGGCAGGCGCAAATCTTCTCCGCGGCGGAGCATTCAAACCCAGAACTTCGCCCTATGCTTTTCAGGGAATGAGAGCTGAAGGTCTTGAGCTTCTCCGTCAGGCAAGAAAGGCAACGGGCGCACCGATTGTTACCGAAATCATGGATTTATCTCATCTTCCGCTTTTTGAAGATGTTGATGTTATTCAGGTCGGCGCAAGAAATATGCAGAACTTCGAACTTCTCAAGGAACTCGGAAAAACCGACAAACCTATTCTTCTCAAGAGAGGTCTTGCCGCAACAATGGAAGAACTTCTCATGAGCGCAGAATATATCATGGCAGGCGGAAACAGCAAGGTTATGCTCTGCGAAAGAGGTATCCGTACCTTTGAACATTACACAAGAAATACCATGGATATTTCCGCAATTGCCCTTCTCAAAGAAAAAACTCACCTTCCCATTATCGCAGACCCGAGCCATGCGGCAGGCATTGCAAGAATGGTTCGTCCCCTTGCTCTTGCGGCGGTTGCGGCAGGCGCAGACGGACTCATGATTGAAGTGCATAACGACCCTGCTCATGCACTTTGCGACGGTCCGCAGGCACTCAGACCCGATGAATTTGCACAAATCGTCGGCGAAGTTAATGCGATAAGAGAAATCATAAACAAATTTTAAGGTGAATGGAATAATCCGAACCTGCCCGAAAGCGAGTCTTTTCGCCGCTTTCCGGAGTTTCGGCATTGAAAGGCGTCAGCCTTCCTTCAACCTCAACAACCAAAAATCGGCTGAAAATCCTTCGATTTCGGGTCGAAGAATTTTCACGGTGCGGATTTTTGGTCAATCAAGGCACAAAACGCAGCAAATCCTTTGTGGATTTGCGAGTATTTTAACGATGAGTGAACGGAAATCAGCCCGTGAAAATCACGGTACGGATTGCTCCATTCACCTTGAGGTGAAATCATGAAAATAGGAATTGCAGGTCTCGGACTCATTGGCGGCTCTTTTGCAAGGGCACTTGCCGAAAGCGGAAAACACGAAATTTTCGGTCTTGACCGAAACAGAAGCTCGCTTCTTGCCGCAAAAATGGTTGAAGCGATAAACGACGAATTAACAGAAGAAAATATCGGAGAATGCGACATGATTCTGATTGCTCTTTATCCAAAGGCAACGGTTGAATTTGTTGAAAAATATGCCGATAAAATCAAAAAAGGGGCGATTGTTGCGGACTGCGGCGGCGTTAAAAGACCAATCTGCATTCCGTGCGAAAAACTTGCCGAAGAAAACGGATTTGTATTCATCGGCGCTCATCCCATGGCAGGCACACAGTTTTCGGGATTCGGTCACACAAGGGCAAATCTTTTCAGAAATGCCACGATGATTGTTACTCCCAAAGATAACACGGACATCAGGATTCTTCAGAAATTCCGTGATGTGCTTACTGATGCGGGCTTCGGCGAAATTAATTTCACATCCGCCGAGGACCATGACAAGGTTATCGCTTTCACATCGCAGCTTCCCCATATTATTTCAAATGCCTATGTAAAAAGCCGCACAGCCGTCAGGCAGAAAGGCTTTTCCGCAGGCAGTTACAGAGATATGACCCGTGTTTCAAAGCTCAACGAAGCGATGTGGTCAGAACTTTTCTTTGAAAATAAAGATAATCTTACGGCAGAAATTGATTTTCTTGTTGAAAGACTTCAGGAATACAGCGCTGCTCTTAAAAATGACGACAGAGAAGGTCTTATTGAGCTTCTCAAAGAAGGTACAGACAGCAAAAAACAGGCAAAGTAGGGATAAAATGAAAACAGTTAATGTCAGTGCTTCAAAAACTTATGATGTTATAATCGGCGAGGGAGTCATCCATTCTCTCGGCAAAAACTGTGCTTCACTTTTCGGAAAATGCAAGGCTCTTATCGTAACAGACACCAATGTTGCCCGATATTGGCTCGAAGAAGCAAAGAAAAACCTTCGGCTTTCGGGAATTGAAACGGTTGAATTTGTCTTCCCTGCAGGCGAAGAATCCAAAAACAGCAAAACCCTTTTTGACCTTGTTGAATTTGCGGCTGAAAACAAGCTCACCCGAAGCGACTTTTTTGTTGCACTCGGCGGCGGAGTCACGGGTGACATGACGGGTCTTGCGGCTTCTCTCTATTTAAGGGGAATCCCCTTTGTGCAGGTGCCCACATCTCTGCTTGCGGCGGTTGATTCTTCCGTCGGCGGAAAAACCGCTGTCAATCTCAAAGCAGGAAAAAATCTTATGGGCGCATTTTATCAGCCCGCTCTCGTTATCTGCGATATCAACACTCTTTCAACCCTGCCCAAGGAAGAACTTGCAAACGGCATGGCTGAAGTTATCAAATACGGCGTGATTTTTGATAAGGATTTGTTTGACAAAGTGAAGTCGGGCGATGTAAAATCCGATATGGAAAATATCATTGCAAGATGCATTGAGCTCAAACGAGATGTTGTTGCAAAAGACGAATTCGATAACGGCGACAGACAGCTTCTCAATTTTGGCCATACAATGGCTCATTCCATTGAAAAATGCAGTAATTTTGAGATTAGCCACGGCTCTGCGGTTGCAATCGGAATGGTGATTGCCGCAAAAGCATCCGCTTCTCTCGGTTGGAGCAACGAAGACTGCTCCGATGCAATTATTCAGGCAAACAGAAACAACAATCTTCCAACAGAATGTCCTTTTTCGGCGCAGGAAATGGCAGAAATTGCTCTTTCGGATAAAAAAAGAGCAGGCGGTTTTATAAATTTTGTTGTGCCCGAAATTCTCGGCAAATGCATTCTTAAAAAAATCCCCGTTGAAGACTTATTTAAAATTGCGGAGTACAGATAATGGATATAAAAATCACCCCGTCTGCGATATCGGGCAGTATTGAAGCAATCGCTTCCAAATCGTTTGCACACCGTGCGCTGATTTGTGCCTGCCTTTCGCAGGGAAAAAGCGAAATCAGAATAAACACAACTTCCGCCGACATTGAAGCAACCGTTTCCTGCCTTCGGAATCTCGGCGCAGTTATTGAAAAAAACGGCTCGGTTTATTCCGTAACGCCGATAGATATCCCTTGCGAAAATGCGGAAATTGACTGCGGCGAAAGCGGCTCAACTCTTCGTTTTCTGCTCCCCGTTATCTGCGCACTCGGCTCGGAAACCGTTATCAATGCATCGGGCAGACTCCCCGAAAGACCGCTTTCACCCCTGAAAGAAGAACTGATTCGCATGGGTGCAAAAATTTCGGATTCATTCCCCCTTGCCGTTTCGGGCAATCTTTCCGCAGGCGAATTTGAGATGAGGGGTGACGTCAGCTCGCAGTTTGTGACGGGGCTTCTGATGGCTCTTTCTTATCTCGGCGGCGGAAAAATAAAGCTCCTGCCACCCGTTGAATCCCGACCCTATATCGACATGACCGTTCAGGTTTTAAAGCATTTCGGCGCAGATATCAAAGAAGAAAACAATACTTTTTATATAAATAATTCAGCTCTTAAAGGTTGCAATTTCACCGTCGAGGGCGACTGGTCAAATGCCGCTTTTCCCCTTTGCATGGGTGCAGAAGTCACGGGTCTTGACCCCGATTCCCGTCAGGGTGACAAGGCAATCATTGATGTGCTCAAAAAAATGGGTGCAGATGTTTCAAACAAAAACGGCAGTTTCAAAGCGGATGTTTCTGCTCTTCACGGATGCGATGTTGATGCTTCCGATATCCCCGATGCCGTGCCCGTCATTGCGGCAGTTGCATCAACCGCAACGGGAAAAACGGTTATTTTCAATGCTCAGCGTCTTCGCCTGAAAGAAAGCGACAGAATTCAGACCGTTTGCGATATGCTCCGCTCGCTCGGTGCGGATATTACCGAAACCGATGACGGAATGGTGATTAACGGAAAAAATTCTCTCTGCGGCGGCGAAGTCAACTCATTCAATGACCACAGAATCGCAATGGCGGCGGCTGTTGCATCGCTCAGATGCGAAAATCCCGTCATTATCCGTCAGGCAGAGGCGGTCAACAAATCCTATCCCGAATTTTTCAATGATTTCAACAAACTCGGAGGTAAAGCCCATGTCATGTAATTTCGGAAATAACATAAAAATCTCGGTTTTCGGTCAGTCACATTCCGAAGCAATCGGCGTTGTTATCGACGGTCTGCCCGCAGGATTCAAAATCGATACGGAAAAAACCGCCGCTTTTATGGCAAGGCGTGCACCCGGTCAGAACGACCTTTCAACTCCGAGAAAAGAAGCCGACGAAGTGAAAATTCTCTCGGGCGTTGTTGATAATGTGACCTGCGGAGCACCGATTTGTGCGATAATCGAAAATAAAAACACCCGTTCGGGTGACTACGATAAACTCAGGTCGATTCCCCGACCTGCTCACAGCGATTTTGCCGCCATGATGAAGCACAACGGCTTCAACGATATCAGAGGCGGCGGAAATTTCAGCGGCAGACTCACCGCACCTCTTTGCTTTGCAGGTGCTTTATGTATGCAGATGCTTGAAGAAAAGGGCATCCGAATCGGCGCACATATTTCTTCAATCGGTAAAATCAAAGACGAAAAATTCAATCCCGTTTCGGTAAACGGCAATGATTTTGACTCCGTTCTTTCAAAATCTTTCCCCGTTATCAACGATAAGCAGGGCGAATTGATGAGAAAAGAAATTTATGATGCAAAGGAAAATGCAGATTCCGTTGGCGGAACAATCGAGTGCGCAATAACGGGCATACCTGCAGGAATAGGCGACCCGATTTTTGACGGAATTGAAAACAGAATCAGCATGGCAGTTTTCGGAATCCCTGCAGTCAAGGGCATTGAATTCGGCTCGGGATTTGACGGCTGCTCCATGCTCGGAAGCGAAAATAACGACGCTTTTTCCTGCGAAAACGGAAAAATCGTTACTCTTACCAACAACCACGGCGGAATTCTCGGCGGAATTTCTTCGGGAATGCCCATAATTTTCCGTGCGGCAATAAAACCCACTCCTTCAATCGGAATGATGCAGCAGTCGGTCAACGTTGACACTCTTGAAAACGAAGAGCTTGTTATCGGCGGCAGACATGACCCTTGCATCGTACCAAGAGCCGTGCCCTGCATTGAAGCGGCGGCGGCTGTTGTGATTGGCGATTATATTTTAAAATGAGGTAGACCCATGGATATAAAAGATTTAAGAGATAATATTGACAGAATTGACTCCGAGCTTACAAAACTTTTTCAGGAAAGAATGGAAACTGCGGCTCAGATTGCAAAAATCAAGCAGGAAAACAGTATTCCCGTTTTCAACCGTGAGAGAGAAAGAGATGTTATCAACAAGGTAACATCATCCGTTGCTCCCGAATTTGAAGGCTACACAAAGATTCTTTATGAAACACTTTTCAATCTCAGCCGTTCATATCAGAAAAAACTGATTAATCCGAGCTCACCCGTTTCAAAAATGATTGACGATGTTACCAAAAACACTCCTTGTCTGCGACCCGAGAGAGCAAATGTTGCTTGTCAGGGCGTTGAAGGTGCATATTCTCAGCTTGCCTGCGACAAGATGTTCAATTTTCCCACAATTTTCTATTGCAAAGGGTTTGAAGATGTTTTCAAAGCTGTTGACGGAGGATTCTGCCGCTACGGTGTTCTTCCCGTTGAAAACAGCACCGCAGGCACAGTCAACAAGGTCTATGACCTTATGGAAAAATATCGATTCTATATTACCCACAGCCTTAAACTTTTCATCCGCCATTCAATTCTTGCTCCCGAAGGCGTTGAAATGAGCGATATCAAGGAGATTTTCTCCCATGAGCAGGCAATCAATCAGTGCTCCGAATTTATAAATTCGCTCGGAATAAAGGTTACTGTTTGCGAAAATACCGCAGTTGCCGCAAAAATGGTTGCCGAAAGCGGAAGAAAAGACTGCGCTTCAATCGGTTCAAAAGACGGTGCGGCGCTCTACGGTCTTAAAGTTCTCAAAACGGGAATTCAGAATACGGATAACAACTACACCCGTTTCATCTGCATTTCCAAAACTCCCGAAATTTATCCCGGCGCAAAGAAAACAAGCTTCATGATGACGATTCCCCATGAACCCGGTTCACTTTATAACATTCTTTCAAGATTTGCCGCTCTCGGTCTTAACATGACAAAGCTCGAAAGCCGACCCATTCCCGGCACAAATTTTGAATTCATGTTCTATTTCGACATTGATGCTTCGGTTTATTCCGAAAATCTCAAGGCTCTTTTCGGCGAGCTTGAAAACGACGCCGAAAAATTCATTTATCTCGGAAGCTACACCGAGGATTAAGGTGATTTTATGTTTGGTCTTTTAGGCAGAAAACTCGGGCATTCCCTTTCGCCCGAGATTCATTCTCTGCTTTGCGATTATGAATATAAACTTTATCCCACCGAGCCTGAAAATCTCAATGATTTCTTTTCGGATACTTCATTGAAGGGGTATAATGTTACCATTCCTTATAAAATTGAAGCGTTTGAAAGATGCGATGAGCTGAGCGAAACCGCAAAAAAGGTCGGAAGCGTCAACACGGTTATCCGCAGACCCGACGGCTCTCTTTTCGGCGACAACACGGATTATTTCGGATTTTCATATATGGCGGAAAAAATCGGATGCGATTTCAGAAATAAAAAAGTTCTTATTCTCGGAAACGGCGGTGCATCTTTGACCGTGCGCCATGTTGCGGCGGATAACGGTGCAAGAGAAATTGTTGTTGTTTCCCGTCAGGGCGAAGATAATTACGAAAATATTTCTCGCCACCACGATGCTGATATCATAATCAACACAACGCCCGTCGGTATGTTTCCGAATAACGGTGAAAGGCTTATTAATCTTTCGGATTTCACAAAATGCAAAAAAGCACTCGACCTTATTTATAACCCTGCAAGAACGGTTTTTCTTCTTGATGCCGAAAAACTCGGAATTGACTGCATCAACGGTCTTTATATGCTTGTTGCTCAGGCACTCCGTGCCGCCGAAATCTTCACGGGCAAGAAAATCCCTCTGACCGAAATCGACAGAATTTATGATATTATTATGAACAGACAGAAAAATATCGTTCTTGTCGGTATGCCCGGATGCGGAAAATCCACCTGCGCTTCTCTTCTTGAAAAGAAAACAGGGCGAAAAGCAATTGATACAGATAAAATTGTTGTTGATTCATCAGGCGAAACAATCCCCGATATTTTTGCAAAATACGGCGAAACCGAATTCAGAAACCGTGAAACTCAGGCAGTTAAATTCGCAGGAAAAGGCGCAGGAAAAATCATTTCCACGGGCGGCGGCGCAATTCTCCGTGAAGAAAACCGAATTGCTTTAAAGGAAAATTCAACCGTGATTTTCCTTAAATCCGATATCAATTCTCTTGCAACCGACGGCAGACCGCTTTCAAAAGATACGGAAACTCTCAAAAAAATGCTCTCAATCCGTCTGCCGCTTTATCTTGAAACGGCGGATTTCACAGTTGAAGTTGACCCTGACCCCGAAATAACAGTAAGGAGGATTCTCCAATGCGTATCCTTGTAATTAATGGCCCGAATATCAATATGCTCGGCATCAGAGAGCCTGATATTTACGGAAAAAACACCTATGCCGACCTTTGCAGAATGATTGAAGATTATGCTGCCGAAAAAGGCGTTGAAGTGAAACTTTTTCAGTCAAATCATGAAGGCTCGATAGTTGACGAAATTCAGGCGGCATACGGAAATTTTGACGGAATCGTTATCAATCCTGCCGCTTATACTCACACAAGCGTTGCAATTCTCGTTGCGCTCAAATCCGTTGGAATTCCTGCAGTTGAAATTCATATTTCAGATGTTAAAAAAAGAGAAGATTTCAGGCAGATTTCCTATGCGGGAATGGCTTGCGAAAAATCCTTCATCGGTCTCGGATTTGACGGATATTTAAAAGGCATTGATTATTTAATTGAAAAATAAAAAATAAAGGGTACGGTTTTCCGTACCCTTTTTGTTATACATTATTGAGTGAATCGATATATCCCGTTCTCTTGAGCAGAGTTGAGGATGAAATCTGCGATATATACACCTTTTCGTTGCCTTTTTTATCACGGCAAACGATGAATGACTTCGGAATATCATAGCAGACATTTTCAACAATTCCCGCTTTTTCCGCTTTTGCAAGATAATCTCTTGTGCGCTTTGAAACGGTTGTTGTGTCCAAATCGAAAATTCCGATTATTTCGTCAAAGGTTATAACCTTATCCATTCCGAGGTGTAAATACATTTTTTACTCCATTTCTTTTATTTCGCCGCCGATAACTTCAAATGCCTTTCCTTTTTTGGAGCGCAGAAGCGTTGACGGGTCGCAGCAGGTGATAAATACCTGCCAATTATCAAGATAGTTGAGAATAAAAGTCTGTCTGCCTTCGTCAAGCTCGCTCATAACATCGTCAAGAAGCACAACGGGGCTTTCACCCGTTATTTCTTCAATTATTGACGCTTCGCCGAGCTTCATTGCAAGAGCACACGACCTTTGCTGACCCTGAGAGCCGAAAACTCTGGCATCTCTGCCGTTGAGATTCAGAACAAGGTCATGGGTATGCGGACCTGCATTTGTATAGAGCTTTTTGAGGTCTGCTTCTCTGTATTTTTCAATATCTGCGGATAATTTTTGTTTTATTTCTTCTTCAGAAATATTTTCAGCGGAAAAATCATAATGAAAAGTAAATTTTTCTCTTCCCGAGCTGATGCCGTTATATATTTCACCCGAAACTGCCGCAAGTTTCTCGATATAATCGAGTCGATATTTGACGATTTTTGTGCCGAGCGAAACAAGTTCATTGTCCCACGGCTCGATATATCCGTTTTCAAATGCTCTTTCGCCCATTTTTTTGAGCAGGGCATTTCTCTGGTCAAGCACACGGAGATATCGTGACATTACAACGGCGTAATTCGGCTTTATAAGGCTCAGAGCTATGTCAAGGAGCTTTCTTCTTTCCGAAGGTCCGTCCTGCACGATTCCGAGCGTTGAAGGCGAAAAGACAACGGCAAAATATTTGCCCATCATCACTCTCGGCGATTCTTCTTTTATACCGTTGAGAACAAGCTCTTTTCGTTTGTTGATTTTCATCTCGGCGGTTTGTTCACGCATATGTGAATAAAACCTTGCGAAAATCTCTGCTTCATCATGACCCTGAGAAATAAGCTGAGCGTTTTTTCTTGCACGGAAGCTGTAAAACCCCGTGAGAAGCCAGATGCTTTCAATTATATTTGTTTTTCCCTGACCGTTCTCGCCGTAAATAATATTCATTTCGGGATGCGGATCAAAGGCTATACTGTTAATATTGCGGAAATTTTTTGCGGAATGGTGATTGATTATCATATTTTACCATTCCTTTCCGTTTATTCAACAATATAAACTACTTTTTCAAACTCTGCTTTGTCTCCGCTGCGGAGTTTTTTTCCTCTCTGGGTGCAGACTTCTCCGTTTACCCAAACTTCGCCTTCCTGAATAACGATTTTTGCATGGCCGCCTGTCTGAACGGCATCGCACATCTTAAGGAAGGAATCAAGTCTTATAAAATCGGTATCAATCTTTTTTGTTACCTGCTTTTTTTCAACAACTCTTGCTTTAATTTTCATTTTTCAACCTCACGGGAAGAATTAAGAAGATAAAATCATCGCCCTCGTTGGGAACAATAAGAATGGGTGCAACTGCGCCGTTGAGCATGATTCTGACTTCGTCGCTGTCGCAGGCACGGAGAGCATCGAGCATATATTTGTTATTGAAACCGATAGTGCAGGTTTCGCCTTCAATATTTGCCATAAGTTTGTCGTTTGCAGTACCGAGTGAAGTGATGCTTGACATCTTGATCATGTTTTCATCAAAAACGCACTTGATGGGGCTCTTGATTTTTTCTGTGATGATAAGAGAAGTTCTGTCGATTGCTTCAACAAATCTTCTTGTATTAACACGGATAACGGTTTTTGTTGATGAAGGAATTGCAGCCTTATAGTTAAGGAATTCGCCGTCAAGAAGTCTTGAAATAATGTTATAACCGCCAACTTCAAAAACAATGTGACGCTTGCCGACGCCGAGAGTTACCATTGCATCGTCATCATTCATGAGCTTCACAACTTCTGAAAGTGTTTTTGCGGGAACAACGAATGAAAGAACTTCACCGCTGTAGTTGATTTTTTCGTTTCTGATTGCAAGGCGTACACCGTCAACGGCGATAAGTCTGATATGATTTTCTTCAATCTCAAACTTGATACCTGTGTGAACGATTTTGCTGTCTTTAACAGCGGCGGAGAAGATAGTTTTTCTTACCATATCCTTAAGAACGCCCTGAGGCACGGAAATGGGATAACCGCCTGAAACCGAAGGAAGGTCAGGATATTCTTCAGCAGCAATACCGATGAGAGTTGATTCAAAATCGCCGCAGGAAATCGCAGCGATGTTTCTCTTATCGCTGAAGATACTGACTGTTTCTTCGGGGAGCTTTCTGAGAGTTTCGCTGAGCATATGAGCATTGAGAACAAGTTCGCCTGCTTCTTCGATTTTTGCGGGGATTGATGTTGTGATTCCCATCTCAAGGTCATAACCTGTGAGAGTGAGAGTTCCGTTTTCCGCAACAAGAAGAATACCTTCGATTGCGGGGATAGCGGTCTTTGTTGAAGCTGCTCTCTGAACATTCTGACATGCTTCGCAAAGCTCAACTGTGCTGCAAATAATTTTCATGTGAATTTCTCCTTTTCACCGCCAAAAAAGTTATCCACTCAACTGTGGAAATCCGATGACGGTTTTTGGATTTTTTTAAATAAATTTTCAGATGAATATATAATATATTATATATATTTATAGTAGTAGTAGTAGGGGGCGTGAAAATGTGGTGTAACTCGCAAAACGGTTGAAAAATAAGGAAATTTCGTCAAAATTTATCAACATCGGAATGTGGATAAATCTGTGTTTTCCACTTCCCTTTTTTTGCCATTGTGAATATGTGGAAAACCCGTGTGTGGAAAAGTATAAAAAAGTGGAAAACTTTAAAGCTCTTTTCTGCCTTCAAGGGCACGGATAAGAGTGAATTCATCTGCATATTCAAGGTCTGCACCGACGGGAACGCCGTAAGCAAGTCTGCTCACATTCACTCCGAGCGGCTTTATCAGCCTTGAAATATACATCGAAGTTGCTTCACCTTCAACGGTGGGATTGGTTGCCATGATAACTTCTTTCACGGTGTCATCACCCAGACGGAGAAGAAGCTCTTTGATGCAGATATCT
Organism: Acutalibacteraceae bacterium; assembly: GCA_045645685.1. Taxonomy (GTDB): domain Bacteria; phylum Bacillota; class Clostridia; order Oscillospirales; family Acutalibacteraceae; genus CAG-177. The sequence continues at coordinate 2,631 of JAZRJH010000027.1, read as the reverse complement.
TCGGGATTTATATCGTTCATGGGAGAAATTACTCCGTGAAGAACATGATACATTCCGTTGAATTCATGAGTGCGCTCAATTGCGATAACATCTCTCGGGTCTTCAACAACGCAGATTGTTGATTTATCCCTTGTTGCAGATGTGCAGATGTGACACACTTCGCCGTCTGTCAGATTGCAGCAGACGGAACACTTTTTTATTGATGCACGGGCATCTGTTATTGAATCGGTGAATTTTTTTGCATCGTCTTCAGACATATTCAGAATATGGAATGCGAGTCGCTGCGCACTCTTTTTTCCGACAGACGGAAGACGGGCAAACTGCTCAATAAGTCTTTCTAAAGACGGTGTGAATCCGCTCATCAGAAAAGTCCGGGGATTGAAAGACCGCCCTTAGCCTTTTCCATGCCCTGCTCCATTGCATCGTTTGCCTTGCGGATGCTTTCATTGAAAGCGGAAATGATAAGATCCTGAAGCATTTCGATATCTTCGGGGTCAACAACTTCGGGCTTGAGATTAACAGCAGTAACTTCGTGAGCGCCGTTTACAACAACTTCAACTGCGCCGCCGCCGACTGTTGAAGAAAATTCTGTTGCTTCAACTTCCTGCTGGATTTTTGTCATGTTTTCCTGCATTTCCTGAATCTTTTTCATCATGTTGCCGCCACCCTGAGGTGCGCCGGGAATTCTTGCTTTCATAATTATTCTCCAATCAATTGTTATTGAATTTATTTATTTTGTTTTTTAAATCCTCGAGAGGACTTTTTTCTGCTTTTGCTTTTTCGGGATTTGAAACGGCAATCTTCATTCTTCTGCCCATTACTTCATAAACTGCTCTTGCAAGTTCCTTTGAATGTGTATCGGTGCAGATGAAATCAAAAAGAGTGGGGTTATCCGATGAGATAACAACTCTGCCGTTTTTGATTGATGCGGTTGTGTTTGCCATAATTCCGAAAAGCGGAATATCATAGATTTTGATTTTATCAAGAACATCAACCCAATTAACAAAAGGACCGTCGGGAATTTCGCCTGATTCTGCAGGTGCCGCAGCAGGTGCAGGGGGTTCAGGAGAATTTTCGGGTTCTTTTATTTCGGGCTTGGGTTCTTCCTTGACGGGTTCAGGTTTCGGCTCGGGTTTTGCGGGAGCAGAAACGGGTGCAGGAGCAGGAGTTGCTGCAGCTGCAGGTTTTGCACCGTTTGCAAGAAGTTCTTCGAGCTTTGAAATCCGTTCTTCAAGTCCTTCGGGGATTGCTCCGCCTGATGATGACGGTGCACACATTTTTATAACTGCCGCTTCAAGCTGAATTTTTTTGTTTGCGGCGTTCTTTATATTCTTTGCGGTCTGTTCAAGAATTTCAATGCATTCAAGAATCTTTGAAAGTTTGAGACTTGCAGCTCTCTCTTTGAGATTTGCAAGTTCATCTTTTGAACAAACAATGAGTCCTTCGCATTCGGAAACGGTTTTTGCAACCATCAGATTTCTGAAATGCAGGGTCAGTTCCGTGCAGAGGCTGTCGATATCACAGCTTTCACTGTGGAGCTTTGAAACAAGTCTGAGCGAGCTTGTGAAATCACCGTTTGCAACAAATTCCGAAAAAGAGAAAAGATGGATTGTGCCTGCGATTCCTGCCGCATCGCTGACCGCATTTTCGTCAATGTTTGTTCCCATTGCGAAGCATCTGTCAAGAAGCGAAAGAGCATCTCGCATACCGCCGTCGGCAATTCGTGCAATAAGGTTTGCGGCATTTTCGGTGAGATTCACATTTTCTTTTTCCGCAACATAGAGAAGGCGTGAAGTAATATCTTCGGGAGCAATTCTCTTGAAATCAAATCGCTGACATCTTGAAAGAATCGTTGACGGCAGCTTATGTATTTCTGTTGTTGCGAGAATGAAAATAACGTGTGAAGGGGGTTCTTCGAGAGTTTTCAGAAGGGCATTGAATGCACCGATTGAAAGCATATGAACTTCGTCGATGATATAAACTCTGTATTTAGCATTGGCAGGTGTGAAGTTTGCTTCCTCTCTCAGATCTCGGATATTATCAACACCGTTATTACTTGCGGCGTCGATTTCAATAACATCAAGAATTGAGCCGTTATCGATTCCGCGGCAGATTTCACATTCGTTGCAGGGATTTCCGTCAACGGGTGAAAGGCAGTTTACCGCTTTTGAAAGAATTTTTGCGCAGGTTGTTTTGCCCGTACCTCTTGAACCCGTGAAAAGATAGGCATGAGAAATTCTTCCGCTGCAAAGCTGATTCTGAAGAGTTTTTGTTACATGGGGCTGACCGTAAACTGCGCTGAAATCCTGCGGTCTCCATTTTCTGTATAACGCCTGATACATCTTTTCACTCCTTCTAAAAAAATCAGCATTTCTTTAGTCATATGGCGGTAGGCAGACTGTGGCGCACAAGACTGTCCGCTTAATGCTGCTCGGTTCACCCGCCTGACATGGTTCACAGCGCCCTGTCGCACAGGACCCACACGCCACATGACTAAAGAAATGCCTTGCCTATTCATATACCCTATTATTATATATTATATTTATAATAATATCAAGAGAAATTTTTATTTTTATTGCGATATTTTCGTTTTCGGGTAAAAAAATAAAAAAGATAAACAAATTTAAGCTG
>JAZRJH010000026.1:0-7836 GCA_045645685.1 Acutalibacteraceae bacterium | reverse complement strand
GAAAAAGATAAACAGTATGTAGCAGGCACTTACGCACGCTTTCCCCTTGAGCTTTGCGAGGGCAACGGTGCATTGCTCTACGATACAAACGAAAAAGAATATATCGACCTCGGAAGCGGTATTGCCGTCAATACTTTCGGCACAGCCGACGATGAATGGCTTGAAGCAATAACCGTTCAGGCTTCGCTTCTCGGTCACACTTCTAATCTCTACTACACAAAGCCTTGCGCTGACCTTGCGGAAATGCTCTGCGAAAGAACGGGAATGAAGAAGGTTTTCTTCTCAAACTCAGGTGCGGAAGCAAACGAATGCGCAATCAAGACAGCAAGACTCTGGGCGCTTAAAAATAAGGGTGAGGGCAATTCAACCATCATCACTCTCAAAAACAGCTTCCACGGCAGAACAATCACAACTCTTGCCGCAACGGGTCAGGATAACTTCCACACAGATTTCGGACCTTTCACCGAAGGCTTTGTTTATGCGGAAGCAAACAACCTTGATTCCGTCAGAGAGCTTGCAGAAAATAACAACTGCGCCGCAATCATGATGGAAACCGTTCAGGGCGAAGGCGGAGTTCTTCCCCTTACGGAAGAATTCGTCAAGGGTGTTTGTGAAATCGCAGAAGAAAAGAATATGCTCGTTATCATTGTCGAAGTTCAGACAGGTAACGGCAGAACAGGCAAGCTCTACGGCTACATGAACTACGGCATCACTCCCGATATCGTTTCAACCGCAAAGGGTCTTGCAGGCGGTCTTCCCCTCGGATGCACAATGCTCGGCGAAAAGGTTCAGGATGTTCTCACCGCAGGTTCACACGGTTCAACCTTCGGCGGCAATCCCATCTGCTGCGCAGGTGCAATCAGTATTCTTTCAAGAATCACAGATGAGCTTCTCGACGAAGTCAACGAAAAGAGCGAATACATAATTTCAAGACTTTCGCAGTGCAAGAATGTAAAGAGCGTAACGGGTAAAGGTCTTATGCTCGGCATCGAATGCGACAAACCTGCAAAAGCAGTTATCGCATCGGCTATGGAAAAGGGAGTTCTTGTTCTGAGCGCAAAAACGAAGGTCCGCCTTCTTCCCCCGCTCAACATCCCCTTCTGTCTTCTCGAAATGGCAATCGATAAACTTATTGAAGCTATCGAAGAATAAAAATCCGCAAAACTCAACAAGCCTCCCTGCTTCGGCAAGGAGGCTTGTTTTTTTATCTTAATATTATTCCGTGATATACTCCCATCCAATAAGGCAGAGTATAGGTCGTCGACCCCTGCATACAGGCAGGATTGGTATAAAGATCAAGGAAATATGAGCTTGTGTTGTACTTATAAAGCATACGTTCATCGGGGGCTGCAACCGCCCAATCTGCTTTCGATGCGGCAAAAACAAACTTTACGATATCAATTATTTCAGGATTATTCCCAAGTGTCGGGATTTCGCCGCTTGTTTTTTTGTTATAGGAGAGTACCTCACGAAGATTCGGTGCAATCGCTTTCAGACTTATCTGACCGATATCATCACGGTTTTTGTTTGAAGCATGATACATAACCGTATCGGCAGGATGTCGGCTGAGCGACCATGCAGCAGTTTCAACAATGTTGTTACCGTAGGCGTCTTTTATTTCTTCCTCGGGATATGCAAGCTGATAAATAATATACCAGAGCGGATTTTCACTGTATTTTATAGATTTCCACCAATCGTCAATCGCTTCTCTGTAATATCCGAGAATTTCTTCATCATCTTCAAGGCTGAACATTGTGTAGAACCCGAGCATCGCCATTTCTTCGCTTGAATAGTTGAGAATAAATCTGTAAATCATTTCAACAAGGTCGGTATCTTTGAGTGCACCGACAAGATTCCCGAGAGGATGAAGAACAGCATCGCCAACGGTATATTTCACCGCCGCCATCATTCTTTCATAATGCTGTGAGGAAATCTTTGCGTATTCATATGCAGGATCGAGTGCCGCCATTCTGTACTCGTTTTCCCATTTCTGATAGCCCGTTATATAAGCCGCAGTTTTGAACACGCTTAACAAAACAAGCGAGTGAAGACTCGTTTCAGCAACAGAGCTTCCCGTGCAGAAAAGGGGTCTTCCGAAATTAGCCCAGGTTGTCGGCTGACCTGTCGCATCAACAAGCATATAACTGTTATCGCTGATATGCTGTGCAAGAGAGTCAACAGCTTCGGTAAGCAAAGCCTTGATTTCGGGATCTTCCTTTGCAATCGTATCATTTATAATTTTAAACAAAAACATGTGTCCGATAAGCTCGTCGGCACTTGTATCTGTCTTATATATAATATCCTCGGGAGAATATTCTTCGCCTATAAGATCATTCCAAAGCCTTTCGGGCACTTTGCCCGAAGCATCGACTTTAACACCTCGGAGATTTTCGTTGTTGAGAAGATATCCCGCTGTGCCTTCTGATTTATCTGAAATACCTGTCGCCGTGCCGTCGGAATTCACCGACCAATAAATATTATCGGGGAAATGCGGGTTATCCTTTTTGAAAATAAATGTTCTTGCCGGAAATCCTTCAAGAAGCCTTGTCTGCGTTTCGTATTCTCCGCTGTTTTCCGCAGGATTTGACCAATCATCCGAAGAAACAGGAACATAGAAGCCTTTATTTTCAAGTCTTGAGGCAGAACTGAATAATGTATAGGTTGACATCGCCTCGTCAAAAAGCTTTGCGGGGCTTTTTGCGGGAATCATAACCGACGGATTTCCGCCTTTTTCAAGTGCATCTGCAGAAAGCCACCTGTCGTTATGTGTTCCGGGGATAGTTGTTGTTGTCTGTCTGCGGACATAAGCCTCGGTTGTTCCCGTACGCATGGTGATATAATACAGCAAAAGCACGGCTTCAGCCGATGAATATGCTGCTTTTCTGGCTGCTTCAATATCCTCTGCCGTTGCCTCGGGGTCATTTTTCAGTATCTCATAGCGCATAAGCTCGCCTACGCTGTACATCGAAGTCCACAGTCCGTCATTATCGCTGTCAACACCGACCCATCTGTTACCCCAAAAATGCGCCTCATTCACAAATCCGTTTCTTGCAACACAATCCTGCGTGAGTCCGCTCATATACCACGCCTTAAGCGTGCCATCGGCTTCAATCATCTGAATATGAGTAACACCGCTTTCCATAACGGTCCATATACCGTATTCGCCATCAGGCAGAATCGCAAGCACCTTGCCTGTTGAGGTATCATCGGAATAAAAATATCTGTTACCCATGAAACGCTGTTCAACATCTCTTTTGGTTGGAGCATTTTTATCGGTTCTCAATACGCCGTAATCAGTTATCTCCCAGACTGCACCGTCGGCGGTTACCGCTTTCTGGCATTCTTCATAATCTGCATTTCTGACAAAATCGGGTATATCCGCACTTCCGTGAGGATATCTTGCAACAAGCTTCTGCAGGTTATCAACCTCATCGACACCGTTTGCAAAGCTGATTTTCTTCCCGAAGGTATCTGCCATGAGAGTCGGGGTTTCAACAACATTCAGCTGGGCCGAATCCGAAAAACCGTTGCCCTTTGCCGTTACGGTTGCCTTGCCGGTTTCTTTTGCCGTAACCCTGCCCCATTTGTCAACAGAGGCAATATTTTCGGGTTCAACGCTCCATTCAAGTGCTCTTTCCGTAACATTCTCCGAAAAAACACATTCCAGAGTACGGCTGTCGCCGACACAAAGCTCCCAATCTTCGGGAACGACAATGCGGAGTTTTTCACTCACGGGAACAAGTCCCGTAAACAGCGACGAAACGAGAACACATATTGACAAAATCGAGGATATGAAACGGTTAAACATAGTTTTTCTCCCAACTGTTTTGATAGTATTTTTATATCATATCAGAATAATGAAATCAATAGTTTTATATTGAATATTCAAACAAAATAAAGTATAATTTTATCAAAGATAGGAAGTGAAATGATGAAAAAGAATTTTTTTGACCATATGATTCACGGCGGTGACTATAACCCCGACCAGTGGATTAAAACTCCCGAAATATGGGACGAAGATATGCGCCTTATGAAGCTCGCTCACGTCAACAGCGCAACAATCAACATCTTTTCGTGGTCACTTATCGAACCCGAAGAAGGTGTTTATAACTTCGGATGGCTCGACACCATGATGGACAAACTCCACGAAAACGGAATTTCCGTTATTCTTGCAACCCCGTCAGGTGCAAGACCGCCTTGGCTTGCGCAGAAATATCCCGAGGTTCTCCGAGTTGAGGAAAACGGAATAAGAAATGAATTCGGTGTCCGCCATAACCATTGTCTCACCTCTCCGATTTACCGTGAAAAAGTGAGAAACATCAACCGTATTATCGCTGAAAGATACAAAAATCATCCTGCGCTCAAAATGTGGCACATATCCAACGAATACTGCGGAGAATGCCATTGCGAACTCTGTCAGGAAGCATTCAGAAACTGGGTTCGTGAATACTATCACAACGATCTTGAAGAACTCAACGACAAATGGTGGAACGGTTTCTGGAGCCACAGAATGAACGATTGGTCGCAGATTAACTCCCCGAAGTTCAGAGGCGAAAACCATGTTCCTGCCATGAAACTTTGCTGGAACAGATTTGTTTCGGACAGCCACATTTCATTCTACAAAAACGAAATCGAACCTCTTCGTGAAATAACTCCCGATATTCCCATCACCACCAATTTCATGAAGATGTATGACGGCATTGACTATCAGAAATTCGCAAAGGAGCTTGACCTTGTTTCATGGGACAACTATCCTGCATGGGATAAGGGCAGAAATCTTGGCGAAGCACTTGAAACAGCTTTTGTTCACGATGCATTCCGTTCGATGAAAGACGGTCAGCCCTTCTTTATGATGGAGAGCACCCCCTCACTCGTCAACTGGCACGATGTCAACAAACTTCCGAAATCGGGTATGCAGGAACTCTCCGCAATTCAGGCAATCGCTCACGGTTCGGACAGCGTTCAGTATTTCCAATGGAGAAAGAGCCGTGCAGGGCACGAAAAATACCACGGAGCGGTTGTTGACCATTGCGGTCATGAGAACACCCGTGTTTTCAGAGATGTTGCACGCCTTGGCGTGAATCTTGAAAAACTCGGTGATGTTACGGGTTCATACTGCAACAGCAAGGTTGCAATTGTCTGCGACTGGGAAAACATCTGGGCAACAAAGCATTTCTGCGGATTCAACAATATCAACAGAAACTATGTTGCAGAGTGCATGAAGTGGTATGCGCCCTTCCTTAAAAACGGAATTTCGGCAGACGTTATTCCCATGGACGCCGATTTCTCAAAATACGATCTCATCATTGCACCGTTCCTTTATATGCTCAAAGACGGCACGGCTGAAAGAATTGAGAATTATGTTGCAAACGGCGGTAAGTTTGTAACAACATATCTTTCCTGCATGGTTGACAAAAACGATATGTGTTTCCTTGGCGGATTCCCTGCAGAAAATCTCAAGAATGTTTTCGGAATCTGGAACGAAGAAACAGATTCGCTTCCCGAAGGCATGAAGAATTCCGTTGAATATAACGGCGAAAAGTATGATGTTGAACACGTCTGCGATATCATACACTCAACGGGTGCGGATATTCTCGGCACTTATGAGCAGGATTTCTACAAAGGTATGCCTGCAGTTACGGAAAATAATTTCGGCAAGGGCAAGGCATATTATGTTGCATTCAGAAATGACGGCAATTTTGCCGATATCTTCTGCAAGAAACTTGTTCTTGACGCCGGAATCACTCCCGACTGTGATATAACTGCCGACGACGGAGTGCTTATCAGAAAAAGAGGAGAGCATATTTTTGTTATGAACTTCTCGGACGATAAGGTAAAAATCAATCTCAACGGCGAATATAAAAACACCGTCAGCGGTGAAGTGCTGACGGGCGAAACAGAGCTTGATGTCTGCGGATATCTTGTTCTTGAATAAGATAAAAAATGGAGGAACTTCATCAGAAGCTCCTCCGTTTTTATTTTAAATTACTTGCTGTACTTTGAACGTGCAACATAGTGAGTATGAAGAACCTCGTGTGCCTTGTGGCTGCCGGGCTTCTCGAAGTACTCAGCATAAACTGCCTTAACAGCTTCGTTTTCGTGGCTCTTTCTAACGGGAAGATTCTTATCTGCCTCGTAGAGTGCCTTCCCTCTGAGACCCTTAAGGCCAACAAAGTTGTGAACGCTTGCGGGCTGTACGGGCTGACCGCCGCCGTTTACGCAACCGCCGGGGCAAGCCATGATTTCAACAAAGTGATAATCAGCTGTGCCGTTCTTGATTTTTTCCATAACAGTCTGTGCATTCTTAAGTCCGCTTGCAGCGCAAACCTTGATTTCCATGCCTGCAACTGTGTAGGTTGCTTCCTTAAGACCTTCTGTGCCTCTTACTTCTGTGAATTCAAGAGCCTTGAGTTCTTCGCCTGTAAGAGTTTCAACAGCTGTACGAAGAGCAGCTTCCATAACACCGCCGGTTGCGCCGAAGATAACGCCTGCACCTGAGCCTTCGCCGAGAGGATTGTCGAATTCTTCGTCGGGAAGAAGGTTGAAGTTGAGACCTGCAGTTTCAATCATTCTTGCAAGTTCACGGGTTGTGAGAGCATAGTCAACATCGGGATAACCGCTTGCGGACTGGTCATCTCTGCCGCATTCAAACTTCTTTGCCGTACAGGGCATGATGCTTACAACAACAATATCCTTGGGATCAAGGTTCATCTTTTCAGCATACCATGTCTTTGTTACTGCGCCGAACATCTGCTGGGGTGACTTGCAGCTTGAAAGGTGAGCAATCTGCTCGGGATAGTAGTGTTCGCAGTACTTAACCCAACCGGGTGAGCATGATGTGATAAGGGGAAGAGCGCCGCCGTTGTTGATTCTGTCAAGAAGTTCGTTTGCTTCTTCAAGAATTGTAAGGTCAGCGGAGAAATCTGTATCGAATACCTTATCAAAGCCAAGACGGCGGAGAGCTGCAACCATCTTGCCGGTAACGTTTGTACCAACGGGATTGCCGAATGCTTCGCCGAGAGTAACTCTGATTGAGGGAGCTGTGTTTACAACAACATACTTTTCGGGATCGCTGATAGCAGCGAACACCTTTGCTGTGTCATCCTTCTCATAGATTGCACCAACGGGGCAATGAACGATACACTGACCGCAGGATACGCATGAGAAATCGTTAAGGGGAAGCTCGAAGGGTGAGCCAATATGAGTATCAAAACCTCTTGCATTTGCACCGATAACGCTGATAGCCTGATTGTCACAAGCTGCAACGCAGCGGCGGCAAAGAACACACTTGCTGTTATCTCTGATCATGTGAGCAGCTGAATCATCATAGTCAGCTACGGGATATGCGCCTTCATACTTGGAAGCATCTTCAACACCGTAGTCCTTGCAGAGCTTCTGAAGTTCGCAGTTGCCGCTTCTTACACAAGTAAGGCAAGCCTTGTTATGAGTTGAAAGAACGAGTTCAAGATTCTGCTTTCTGCTCTTTCTTACTTTTTCGCTGTTTGTGAAAACTTCCATACCCTCGTTTACGGGGAATACGCAAGCTGCAACAAGTGAACGAGCGCCGGTAACTTCAACCATACACATACGGCAAGCACCGATTTCGTTCATTTCCTTAAGGTAGCAGAGAGTGGGTATTTCAATACCTACCATTCTTGCTGCATCAATAATTTTTGTACCGTAAGGTACGCTGCAGGGAATACCGTTGATTTTAATGTTAAGCATATTTTCCATTTTAACGTACCTCCTTATTTCTTAATAATAGCGTTGAACTTACATGAGTCCATACATACGCCGCACTTGATACATTTTGCAGTGTCAATTTTGTGAGCTTCC
>JAZRJH010000025.1:0-10188 GCA_045645685.1 Acutalibacteraceae bacterium | reverse complement strand
CCTAATTGTCTTCCTAAGCCCGCTTGGCCTCCGACTTATGCACAGCTTACGGGAACAAGAGTTGACTACGGCGAAGCTCACTCAAAAAAGTACGGTCACAAGCGCTACGGAAGAACATATGACAAACCTCTTTTTGAAGGTTGGAGTGCAGATAAAAAGATTCATTTAATCGGTCACAGCTTCGGCGGCAATTCAAGCCGAATGCTTGCTCATCTGCTCTCAAACGGTGCACCCGAAGAAGCTGAGGCAAGCGAGAATGTTTCACCTCTGTTTCTCGGCGGAAAAGAAGATTTTATCTGTTCCGTTACTGCAATCTGCTCACCCCTTGACGGCACTCAGGCTTATGAATCAGCAGAGAAACATCATCTTATTTCTCCGCTTAAATTTTTAGCATATAACTATGCAGGCGTTATCGGAAGAGTTTCTATCGGGCATAAGTTTGCGGATTTTCACCTTGAACAGTTCGGTCTGACTGATTCGCCCGATAACAAAAGCGAAACTTCTTTTGTTGATGCAATGAAAAAAATGTTCAACACGGAAGACTGCATTGCTTATGATATGTATGCCCAAGGTTCCAAAGAACTGAATGCGAGAATAAAAATATCACCCTCAGTTTATTATTTTTCATACCCGTTCAATGCAGTTGACGATACAAAAAAGAAACCGATGAACACGGATTTCTTCTTTATGAAAGCTACATCCTCTCTTATGATACATGACAGTAAAAAAAGCGACAAACCTATTGTCGGCAACGATGGGCTCGTTGATGTTGAATCTGCAAAGCATCCGTCAACCGAGCCGTTCAAAGAGTTTGACAGAAATGATATCAGGTCAGGAATGTGGAATGTTATGCCCGTGAGCGTCGGCGACCACGGAACTCCCATAGGACTTTTTGCCGATAAGAACGAAACCCGCTTGTTTTATAATAATCATATTTTTCTGCTTTCTGATATTGAAAAAAGAATGCAAATAAGGTAAGTTAATGATATAATATGTGACGAGGTGTTACTATGGCAAAAATACTTATAGTTGAAGATAATCATGATTTCAACAGAGCGGTTTCAACCTATCTTTCTCAATACGGTTACGATGTTTTCAGCGTTTATAATGCAAACGAGGCATACGATGTTCTTTATGAAAACCCGATGGATATTATTATTTCCGATATTATGATGCCCGGTGCAGACGGATTTGAATTCGCAAGAACTGTTCGTGAAACCAACAAAGAAATACCTATTCTTTTTGTTACTGCAAGAGATGATTTCATGTCCAAACGAATGGGTTACAGCATCGGCATTGACGATTATATGGTTAAACCTATTGACCTCGATGAGCTTAATCTCAAAATCGGTGCTTTGCTCCGCAGAGCAAAAATTGCCGTCAGCAAAAAAGTTGTTATCGGAAATCTTGTTCTTGATGCTGAAGAACGTTCTGTATATTACGGCGATGAAGAAATTCAGCTGACCGTGCGTGAATTTGATATCATTTTCAAAATGCTTTCATATCCCAAGAAAACCTTCACCCGTTCACAGCTTATGGATGAATTCTGGGAGGCTGACACAAACTCAAGCACCAGAACGGTTGACGTTTATATGACAAAGCTCCGCGAAAAATTCTCCGTCTGCGAAGAATTTGAAATTGTAACCGTCCACGGTCTCGGTTATAAGGCGGTGCTGAAATGATTAAGAAAATTCTCTATTTGCTTTTATGTTATTTGATATTTTTTACTATTGTAGGTTTTGTTATAACCTGCAATGTTATCTTATTACTCCATTTATTCCAAATGGAAACAGGAATAATATACACCGAAAATAACATTCGATTTGCAGCGATTGTTACCTTTTGGAATACAGCCTTTATTTCATTTGTTATTACCGTTTTTGATGCATTAAGAAGAAAGTTTCTTATTTTCAAACCTGTTGAAGAAATTCTGGAAATAACAAACAAAATAACACGCGGCAATTTTAATATAAATTTCAAGCCCAGGAAATTCAGCATTTTTAACAAGATCGGAACAGACCTCACTGTTATGGCAGAAGAACTTTCAAGCATCGAAACATTGAGAACCGACTTTGTTTCAAATGTTTCTCATGAACTTAAAACTCCACTTGCTGTTTTGCATAATTACGGTTCGCTGCTTGAAGAGCCGAATCTTTCCGAAGAAAAACGTATTGAATATGCAAAATCAATCAACAGAGTAACAAGACATCTTTCTGAGCTTATAACCAATATTCTGAAACTTAATAAACTTGAAGCACAGAAGCTCTCGCCGTCATTAAGAAAATGCAATGTCAGCGAAACTCTTTGTGAAACCCTTATAACATTTGAAAGCGAATGGGATAACAAGAATCTTGAAATTGATGCAGATATTGAAGATGATGTTTATATCATAAGTGACCCTGAAATGCTTATGATTATCTGGGCAAATCTCTTTTCAAATGCACTCAAATTCACTCCCGAAGGCGGAAAAATAAGCGTTAGTCTGAAAAATTACAGTAACTATGTTACAGTCAGCGTTTCCGACACAGGCTGCGGAATGGACGAGGCAACAATGAAGCACATCTTTGATAAATTCTATCAGGGCGACACTTCGCATTCGGTTGAAGGCAACGGTCTTGGCCTTGCACTCGTTAAAAGAGTTATAGACATTCTCGGCGGAGAAATTACAGTTGAAAGCACCCCGAATGAAGGGAGCATTTTTACCGTTAAACTCAATGTTAATTAACATAATAAAAACAAAAATAAATTATTTTACAAATCATAACTGTGTATGATAAAGATAAATTAATCAGGAGAATAAAAATGAAAGAAAGCAAGACTTATTCCTACTCATATTCTGCACAGGAAAATAATGAAATAAAAAGAATAAGGGAAAAATATACAGAACAGAGCGAAAGGGAGTCAAAGATCGAGCAGCTTCGCAGACTTGATGAGAGTGTTACCAAATCTGCAACGGTACTTTCGCTCACCGTTGGAATAATCGGTATTCTGATACTCGGCTTCGGAATGAGCTGTATTCTGGTATGGGCAGAAAAAATGTTTGTACTCGGAATCATAACAGGAATTATCGGACTCATAATCACAGCTCTGGCTTATCCCATATATAAAATAAAAGCAGAAAAGAAACGCAAGAAAATTGCACCGCTCATTATTAAACTTACAGATGAACTCATAAAATGAAAACAACCGACTCAGAACGAGTCGGTTGTTTTTATCTCAGTTATATTTTCTTGCGATTTTGAGCGTTGTTGTTTTGGGGAATTCTTCGTCACGGATTATAATTTTGTTTATGTTTTTGAAAGAAGGCATCTTTCTGTTGAATGCATCAACATCAGCTTTGAGTCTTGCTCTTGCATCGGGATAATCTTCTTCGTTAAGGAAGAATTCACCGATGATTTTCTTATCATCTGCATAAACAAGAACTTCAGCAACATACTCAATTCTTCTGAGTTTATCTTCAAGTTCTTCAGGCGAAACGTTTTTACCGTTTGAAAGACAGATAAGATTTTTCTTTCTGCCAACCATAAAGAGAAATCCGTCTTCGTCGATTCTGCCGAAGTCACCCGTCTTTAACCATTCGCCGTCAAATGCTGCAGCAGTTGCTTCGGGGTCGCCGTAATAACCGACCATAACGTTTGTGCCCTTAACATAAATTTCGCCGACACCTTCGTCATCAGGATTAACAATCTTGATTTCACAGCAGTCAAGCGGTGTGCCGACAGAGCCGAATTTGAACTTGTCCGCTCTGTTGCAGGTAACGCCGGGTGAACATTCTGTCAGACCGTAGCCGTTGAAAACATCAATGCCGAAATCATGCATTCCCTTTTCGTATTTTGGGTCAAGGTTTGCGCTTCCGCAGATAATCATATCAAGATTTCCGCCGAGATTGTCAAGAATTGTTTTGAATATCTTGCGTCTTTTGTCAATGCCGAGCTTCATAAGGAAATTGCTGATTTTAAGACCTTTTTTGAGAACATCTTCTCTGCCTGTTCTTCTTGCGGTTTTCCAGATTTTATCATAAATTGTTTCAACAACAAGAGGAACACCCGAGAAATTATATGGCTTGATTTTAACAAGGTCCTTCTGAATATCCTTTATACTGTCGCACATATAGCCCCATTCAATAACGATGTATGTTGCAAAAAGTGCGCTGACCCATGCATATGTATGGTTAAGAGGGATGAATCCGATAACATGTCTGCCCGTATGCGAACGGCAAGCGGATGAACAGTTGCTTGCAATGTTTTTGTGAGAAAGCATAACGCCCTTGCTTTTTGCAGTTGTGCCCGATGTGTAAGAAATGCAGGCGAGATCTTCGGGTTTAACCTCGATATTCTCAAATGATTTATCTCCGCCGTCATAGATTTCAAGACCTTTTTCAATAAAGGAATCAAAATCATTAATGCAGAACCAGTCTCTGATGGGCATATTTGCATCTTTTTTAAATTCTTCAACCATTGAAGAAAACTTAGCAGTATAAACAAGAGCATCGCATCCGCAACGGATAAGCTGGTCTGCAAGGTCTTCGGCAGGAAGTTTGTAGTCCATAGGGACAACAATATTGCCGCCGCAAAGGGTTGCATAATAAGCTATTACCCATTCGATAACATTCTCGCCGATAATTGCGATTTTTTTATGTTCAACAAGACCGAGTGATTTGAAATATGTGCCGAGACCGCAGATTTTGCGCCACATCTGATTATAGTTCATCTCACACATATTCTTATCTCTGTCAAGATACATAACCATTTTCTTATCGCCGCCACGCTTTGTGCCTGTGACGATTATTTCCTTCAGCGTGCTGTAATCAGGTATGTTGGGATTGCCGAGATTTTTATGCTGTTTTTTCATAATTCCACTCCGTTTTAATAAAATTTATCCTACTGTACATATAAAATCGACTTCGCCGTAACCTTTTTTTACGGTTGCGCCAATCGGTGAATTCTTCACGTCAATGCGAAGATTTTCAATATTAATGCAAACTGTATAAGACCATTCGCCGCTTTCGATGATGCCGTCATTGTTGATTTTAACTCTGAGTTTCGGGTTTGAATATTTCAGAGTTATATCAGCATTATCAAATCCGATATCGAGTTTCGGGAACTCTGCCTGAACAACAGCCAGATCACCGACAACGGAAATTGCATGTCCGACAGTGCCTGATTTTTCTTCGCCGTGAGCACCGTCAGTCTGCTCTTTCATCTTCATTTCAACAACGGTATAAGCACCGTCTTTATATGCCCTGACGCTTGTTGTGTCAGACGATTCAAGGTTATCAAATCCGCCTGTTATGCCGTCAAATTCTGTGGAGTTCTTTTCAAGAGCGGCAATAAAAAACGGCATACAGAAATCAATAAATCCGCCGAGTGCACCGTCTCCGTCATTAACCGTAAGTTCTTTGAGCGTCATTTTCTTGACAGATTTTGTTCTGCTTTGGCTTTTGGAAGCAGCCGCTTTATAAAATTCAACAACTTCTTCAGATGACCATTCCGAAGAATCGTTTTCAATAACGGTTGTTTCTGTATTCAGCTCTGAAGTTGATGTTACAGATGATGATTCCGTTTCAATAACGGTTTCTGAAACAGATTCTGTTGAATTTTCGCTGTGAGTTAATGTTGAATGAATTGATGTTTCTGAGTTGTGTTGAGATGTTGTTTCCGTTTCAAATTCTGTTTCTTCATTGTTTTGACACGAAGCAAATGCAAACAGCATTGCTGCCGAAAGCAAAACAGATATGAGCTTTTTCATAGTATTTCTCCGTTAAACCGCATAATACGACATTATAATCTAAAACATTATATTTATTTTTGTTTTGCTTGTGTTATTAAAAGGTTAACGAAATGTTAAAGAAAAAAGCAAGCAACCGTTAAGTTGCTTGCTTTGAAGAGACATTATTTTGTTTCGCATCAGTTATTTAATATTTTATCGCTCAAAGAAATGATTACTTTTGAATATTTCTTGCGACGTGAAGCGAGAAATTTCTTGTAAACGGGATAATTTATAATTGCCATAAGCATACCGATAATACCGATAACAACTCCGGGAATCATGGCATCTGCAATTCCGATTATTTCGCCGATATCCGTCATAACAAGACTCATTCCGCTTCCCATGATTATTGCAGAAAGACTTCCGAAAAGATACGCAAAAACATCTGCAGGCTTCTTTACCTTTATATCAAGCTTTTTGAGGGCATCAAGCTGTGTGTTTTCTTTCTCGGTATACTGTGTTCTGATTTTCTGCACAATAAATTCTTTGTCATTTCTGTTCATCTTGGCTTGCTCCTTTCGTGTTTTGCGCGCTTATTATATATTCTGTATGTTTGCAAAACTTTCAGGAATTATTTTGTTGTTATTTGCATTTTGTTAATGTTTTATTGAAAAAAGCCGAAAATACCACAATGATGTTGTCGGCTGAAAAAGTTATCTCATATCATATAAAGGGATATAGTCTGTGTTGTTTAGCAAGTATCCTTCTGTTTTGCCGCTTAACAATTTATTCATTGAATCCGTTATGAATACTCGTACCAATAAATGCTATAGTCTTCAGACTATGGCATCTGTTTTTTATCAGCAAGGGATTCGAAGCTCATTTTATTACTGATTTTACCTATTGCCTTTTTTCGAAATATAATATAAAATGGTTTTATCGGTAAGAACATAAAACACTTACCTTGATTATCAACATATCGGGAGATGAAAAAATGAACACCGTAAAAACCCCCAGTAACGCTGTCCGTCCTTTTGGTTGGCAAGATAAGCTCGGATATGCGATGGGTGATATGGGATGCGGATTTTCTTTCCAGCTCGTATCAACCTTTATGCAGCTTTTCTATATGCAGTATATCGGCGTCGGAGAAGAAGCATATGCAATCATCATTATTCTTTCGAAAGTATTTGACGCAATCAACGATATCATCATCGGCAATCTTGTTGATACAAAGAGAATCGGCAAAAAGAGTAAGTATATGCCCTGGATTCTTCTCGGCGGCGTAACTCTTGTCATTTTCAATGTTATGCTCTTTGCACCTGTCAAGGATTTCTCGCAGTGGGGCAAATATGCATGGTGCCTTGGTGCTTATTGCCTTTGGTCAATTGCTTACACAATGGTAAATGTTCCTTACGGCTCACTTCATTCGGTTATTACAGACAATCCGCAGGAAAAGGTTTCTCTTTCAACTTTCAGAAGCATCGGCGCAGCTCTTCCTGCAATCGTTATCATGATTGTTCTTCCCCGTATCGTATATAACACAACAACAAACGCCGCAGGCGAAGAAATTCAGACACTCAAGGGTGAAACTCTTCTTCCCGTTGCAATCGTTCTTTCGGTAGTTGCTCTTGTTGTTCTCTGGGGCACAACAAAGCTCGTCAAAGAGCGTGTGAATCATGAATCAAGCAATAATGCAGTCGGTTTCAAGGCTATTATTTCATCAGCCAAATCGTTCTTCACAAACCGTGCAATGGTTGGTGCAACAATTGCAACCGTTGCATCTGTTGCATTCTTCAATTCAACAATGGCGCTCAATAACATGGTTTTTCAGTATTTTTTCAGAGATACAGATAAAATCAGTATTGCCATGATAGGCAGCTATGCTCCGATGATTATCTTCATGGCTCTTATCGGAAAACTCACAAAGAAGTTCGGCAAGAAGAATGTTATCGTAACAGCAATGCTTGTCGGTGCGATTTCGGGTATTGTTTCTCTTTTTGCTCCCATTGCTCCCGATTCAAAAGGCATGATTATCTATGTTGTTTGCCTTATGGGTCTTAATCTCGGCAATGCAGGTTTCCAGATTTCTGTTTGGGCAATCGTTGCAGACTGCATTGAAATGAGCTACAGAAAAACAGGCAAGAGCGAGGAAGGTTCACTTTATGCTCTTTATTCATTCTTCCGTAAACTTGCTCAGGGCGTCGGTCAGGCGGTTGTTGCACTTGGACTTTCGGCAATCGGTTTTGTTGAAGGTGACAACGCTGTTCAGCCTGCGGACTTCGGCGAAAACGTCAAATCTCTTTATTTCGTTGTTCTCGCAGTCGGTTCACTCATCGCTTTCCTTTCAATGAAGTTTATTTACAACATCGGAAAGAAAGAAGAGGAAGAATTCGCACAGCAGATTGAAGCAAAATAAAAAACAAAACGGAGCAACTCACAATGAGCTGCTCCGTTATTTTTGTCTGTAAAATAAAAAACGGGGTTTTTATAAACCCCAACAGTTTAATGATATCACATAATAATTTCAATGTCAATAAAAAACTCCGAAAATAATTGTCATAATAAACAAAATCTCTGTTTTAAACAATAAAAATAAGTTAATTTTATACAAAACTCCATCTTGAAAACGGTGATAAATCATGCTATATTATAGTCAAGGAAAGGGTGATACCAATGAGAAGGTAAAAACCTTAAGACTTCAGAAAAAGAAAATCAGAAGTCTTGATCCGCAATCTTAAAAGAATCGAAAATAAAACAATCGAAGAAATTAAGATTGGACTATACCGCAGAAAGAAGAGGTTAACCAAAGATGTTAGATAACAAGAACTCACAGAAATAACCCTTGACAGGTTGTGTAAAGAAACACTTGTCAAGGGTTATTTCATTTTATGAACAGTTTGGTGCTGAAGCCGTTTCGGTTTCGGCGTTTTTTTTATTTTAAAAAGGAGCGGCTCACTTTGAGTCACTCCTTGCTTCTTATTCAGAATCCGCCGCCGACGGTGATTATGTAATCAATTTCAGCATCTGCAGTATGCACATTGATTCCGCTGATTTTAACATCGCTGATATCGGGGTCGCAGGTGTACTGCCATGTGCCTTTTTCGATAATTCCGTCTTTGCTGATTTTAACCTTTACGGTTGCATTGACATAATGAATGTCAATCTTCGCATTGCTAAGGTCAACATTAAACTGCGGGAATTGCTCAATAACTCTTGCAATATCTCCGAGAACGGATATCGCATGACCGACTGAACCCTCGTGCTCGTTTGCATGGATATCATCGGTCTGATTTTTGAGAGTCATTTCAACAACGGTATAATCTCCGCTTTTGTATGACTTGACACTCTTTGTATCATTTACGGAAAGATTACGGAAACCGCCCGTGATACCGTCAAAGTTGAGAGCGTTCTTTTTGACAACGGATCTTATTGCAGGTTCAAGGATTTTGGTGAAAAATCCGAGTGCCCCCTCACCGTTGTTGATGATTAACTTGTTGAGCACCATAATCTGGCTTGATTTTGCGGTGGGGTTTGATTTTGATGCCGCATTCTTATAGAATTCAACGGTTTCTTCCGCTGTCCATTGAGACGGGTCTGCCGCAGCCTGAACGGCGGATGTCGTTTCTGTTGTTTCTGTTGTAACAACTGAAGTTTCGGTAACTTCGGTTGCGTCGGGAATTACGGCTTCTGTGATTTCTTCGGAAATATCTGTTTCAGGGGTCTGTGAATATGAAGGCGAATTGGGAAGGGTTGTGGTTGTTTCTTCTTCCGTGTTTTTGCCGCAAGCTGTGAATGAAATAAGCATTGTGAATGCGGTGAGCAAAGCAAGAGCCTTTTTCATGATAACACCCCTTTGAAATTATTTGATCAAATCGTTCTTTTTGATGAAATCGATTGTTTCGTCAACTGTTGTGAATGCCATTGCAACGCTTGTATCTGCTGCACCGTAATAGATTGCAATTCTGCCTGTTTCGCTGTCGGCAAGCGCAGCGCAGGGGAATACAACATTGGGAACATCACCGACACATTCATAAAGCTCGTGAGGAGCAAGAAGGAAGCAATCTGCTCTGTGGAGAACTTTCCAGGGTTCGTCTTTATCGAGAATTGCGGCACCCATTGCATATGTAAAGCCGTTGCAGCTTGTGAGAACGCCATGGTAGAACATGAGCCAGCCTTCATCGGTTTCTATGGGTGTGGGACCTGCGCCGACCTTTGTCATTTCCCAGTTCTTGACGGGTTTCATAACAAATCTGTGCTTGCCCCAATATGTAAGGTCTTTGCTGTGGCTGAGGAAAATATCGCCGTAAGGAGTGTGACCTCTGTCGCAGGGGCGGATAAGAAGAAGATATTGGTCATTGACTTTTCTGGGGAAGAGCACGCCGTTTCTTGCAACGGGATAGCAAGCATCTTCAAGCTGTGTCCATTCTTTAAAATCGGTTTTGTATGCAATGCCGATTGTTGTGCCGTAACGAGTAAGAT
>JAZRJH010000024.1:0-6765 GCA_045645685.1 Acutalibacteraceae bacterium | reverse complement strand
AACAGTGCCCGTGGAGATGGGAAATGAAAGCCGAAGATGTGGATGTTCTTGAGGTCTGGAATGCACCGACGCACTTTGATAATCTCGAATGCACTGAATGGTGGCACAAGCAGTTAAGGAACGGTCACAAACTGCCCGTTGTCGGCGGGAGCGACTATCACAAAGATTATGTTGTCACCAATCTTTTAACCTGGCCTGTTACCTATGTTTATGCAAAATCGAACTCCCCCGAAGATATTTTAGATGCTATCGTTAAGGGGCGTACCACAATATGCTTTGATGTAGGTACAACATTTATTGATATCGTCAGCGGCGATTCTGTGCTCGGCGATACTGTTAAACTTACTGATAAAACAAGCGTTACAATCAATGTTAAAAAACTGCGCAGAAAACATAAACTGATTGTTTTTGACCGTGACGGCGAATGTTTCTCATACACGGCAAAAAAGACAGAAGATTATTCTGTTACTCTGCCTGTAGAAAAAGAAGGGTTTATGTGTGCTCATGTTGTTTTTGAACCCGGATTTATATACAGTAAAATCCACGATATTGCAATCGCATCCAGAATCCCCGAACAAAAAGGAATGGATTTGCCTCCCTTGATTTTCGCCCAAAGCGGTGCAATATATTTTGAAAAATAAAAAATTAATTCAACCTTTTGGAGGTACTGGAATGAAAAACAAGAAAAAGAATATACTTATTGCTGTTTCTGTTGTGCTGGTTCTTGGAATTATAGCAGGTGCTCTGGCGTTATATTTCACAAGATATCATAAAGACGAAAACGACACAGAAGAATTATACAGACAGAATGTTGCTTCCGTAGGCTACGAAAACACCGTTGAAACCGCATATCCGTTTACCGATGTTTACGGCATAATCAAAGAGCATTTTGAAACTGATTTGCCCGAAGGCAAAACCGAAAAAAAGGTTGCCGTTATCGGTTATGACGGCTGCCGTGCAGATATTCTTGCAGAAAAGCAGGACAACGGTGCAATAAACTATCTTCTTGATAGCGGCGCATCAATCAACCTTACCTATTGCGGCGGCGTGAATTTCCCTGCAAAAAACACTCAGGCAACTTCAACTGCACCCGGCTGGTGCTCAATGCTTACGGGTGTATGGTCTGATGTGCACGGAATAACCGGCAACGGAATAACAAAAACAGTTGAACCCAAAATGCTTATGACAACCCTTGTTGAAGATGGCGTTATTGACAACGCTGCTTTCATCACAAAGTGGAAAGGTCACTTTACAAACAGCAACTCAACATACAAAGATGAAAAAGCATATTGCGAAGAAAATAACATAGACATCGATTTCAACCTTCGTAAAAACAAAAAAGATATTCACACTGGTGCCATGGAAGAAGTAACAAGCACAGATTGTGCAGACTTTGTGTTTATTATTTATGAAAACACCGATTCTGCAGGACATGATTTCGGATTTACGTTCAATAACCCCGTTTACAAAAACGGATTCAGAACCGAAGATAATTACGGCTACGAAGTGATCAAGGCTATTGAAGCAAGAGAAACATATGATACAGAAGATTGGCTTATTATCGTTACTTCAGACCACGGCGGAATCGGAACAGGTCACGGCGGTCCGAGCATTCAGGAAAGAATGAATTTTGTTGTTATGAATAAGAAATGGGACTAAAAACAATCGGAACCTCCCTTATAAATGCAGGGAGGTTCTTCTTTTAAAAGGAGAACTGACCATGTCAAGAAAATACTCACATGTCATAGTTATCGGCGTTGACGGTGCGGGCAGTTGGTTTAAAGATGCCGACACACCGAACTTTGACAAAATATTTGAAAACGGTGCAATCACATATAAAGCCCTTTCTTCAAAACCCACCATTAGTGCAGAGTGCTGGGGTTCAATGCTTATCGGCGTTGGTCCCGAAATTCACGGGCTGACAAACAGTATTGTATCTAATGTTCCCTATGATGTGAATTCTCCGTTCCCTTCGCTTTTCAGAAGAATCAGAGAAGCTTTACCCGATGCTGTTCTCGGTTCATACTGTGACTGGAATCCCATCACCTACGGTATAGTTGAAAACAATATCGGTGTTTCTCACGCAACGGCACACGACACCGAACTGACTCCGATTATCTGCGATTATATCATTGAAAACAAACCCGATTTTCTGTTTGTTCACTTTGACAGCGTTGACGGTGCGGGTCACGGAGCGGGTTACGGACTTCCTGCTTTTATTGAGCGCATTCACGAGGTTGATAAACTTATCGGCGATGTTTACTCTGCTGTCAAAAATGCAGAAATGCTTGAAGAAACACTTTTTATTGTTATTGCCGACCATGGCGGTACCAATGATGAAAACTGCAAAGGCAGTCACGGCGGATGGACAGATGAAGAAAAATATGTTACCTTTGCCGCAGCAGGTAAAGGAATAAACAAACACGAAATTGAAGAAATGAACATCCGTGACCTTGCCGCCATTGTGCTTTATGCTATGGGAATAGAGCCTCCCGAATTTGACGAAATGGGTTGGACCTCACAAATTCCCGAAAGTCTGTTTGCTGATTATGACGGAGAACACCGTGATATCTCACATCTCACGGGTGCAGCACCGAGAATTTCAAAAACGCATCACGAATCTGAGCTTGTTTAAGGAGAAACAAATTTAATTATGCTTCATATCAAGAAAAACATTATAGAAATCGGTCTTGAAAAGCCTTTGAAAATTTTACATATTACAGATTCGCATCTTCCTTTTTATTGCGAAACAGACACAAAAAATATTATAGACAAGGGAAAAACACGTAACGAAAAAAGAAGTGTGCGCAATCTTAACAAGCTGATGAAATACGGCGAAAAAAACTGTGATGTTATCGTTCATTCAGGAGATCTTATTGATTTTATTTCAAAACCTTGTGTTGAATTTGCAAGAGAGTTTCTGAAAAACGAAAAAATTCTGTTTGTTGCAGGCAATCACGAATATTGTCGATATGACGGTTCAAAAGAGGATATGGCACACCGAATAAAAAGCCTTGAGATTATGGGCGGTGAGCTTTGTGACGGTATGTTTTATAATTCGCATATTGTTGGCGGAGTAAATTTTGTCGGTATTGATGATTCGTTTCATCAGGCAGAATATGAACAGCTTGATTTTCTGAAAAAAGAGGTTGGAAAAGGTTATCCGGTTATACTTTTTATGCACGCTCCTTTATACGAAAAAGAGCTGTACAAGAAAAGCTATAAATTCTGGAACGGTGAAATCTGTGTTCTCGGTTCCGATACTGTTGCTCATCCCGAGGTTGTCGGAGATATAGGAGAGCCGTCCGAATCAACAAAAGCGTTTTATGAATATGCAGTTGCTGAACCTCAAATTAAAGCCGTACTCACAGGACACCTTCATTTTTTCTTTGAGAGCAAACTTCCCGGCGGTACAATGCAATATGTGACCAACCGCGGAGATAAGGGTAACGCAAGAGAAATAACAATAATATAAGCTAAAATATCACAACCCACTAATTTCATAATTGAGAAAAACCCTCTTGCATGGAAAAACCATGTAAGAGGGTTATTTTTATGAAACTGAATATCTTTTTGCTCTGTCAAACTCTTCAGGAGTTCCGTAACCGTCAGCAAGATTTTCATTGATAAGCATTACAATTTCATTATGAAGCTTTCTGTTGGCTTCTTCAACCGTCATTCCTTTGGTCGAAAACGGCTTTCCGATTCTTGCGGCAAGAGTTTTGCTTCTGAATTTATATTCGCCAGTAACAGCAACGGGAACAATCATAGCTTCGTTTTTGCAAGCGAGAGAAGCAGCTCCGTATTTGAACGGACCGAGCAAATCATCGGTTTTGTTTCTTGTGCCTTCAGGAAAAATTCCGAGCGCTCCCCCGTTTGAAAGAACAGCATTTGCAAGAGCTTTTGCTTCTTCGTCATGACCGTTACGGTTCACACAAATGCAGCCGACGAGCTTGAAAAACCAAGCAAACTTGCATTTGAAATACTCTGATTTTGCCATGTAATTTATTGCACGGTGCGTTCCGTTTGCAGCAAGGCACTGATCAAGCACGTGCTTATGATTGCTGCAGATTACAACAGCGCCTTTCTTGGGGATATTCCCCTTCCCGAATATTTTCGGGCTGTAGCAAATTGTAAAGAGCGGTTTGAGGATGGGTGCTAAAAGCTTAAAGCCCCAGGTTCTCGGCTTTTTCGCCATCAGCTTACTGCCTCCTTTGCACTTTCCTTCTGAAGTTTCATGAAGTCGATTTTGTTATATGCGGTTTTGGGAAGAACATCAACGAATTCATACTTATACGGAACGCTGTAATGCATGAGCTTCTTCTTGCAGTAAGCACGGATTTCTTCAACTGTTGCATCGTTCTTTTCTTTACCGTTTTTGAGAACGATATATGCCTTTGCAACTTCCTTTTTATACTGATGGGGAATTGAAACAACAACACACTTATCAACAAAATCAAGCTCTTCAACAACGCTTTCAATCTGTGTGGGGTAAACGTTGAAGCCTGATGTGATCATCATTCTCTTGATGCGGAGTTTGTAATGCACGAAACCGTCAGCATCAATCATAGCCATATCGCCTGTGTGAAGCCATGTTTTTCCGTCTGCATGTACGCGGAGTGCATTTTCTGTTTCTTCGGGATTATTTCTGTAGCCAATCATAACTGTAGGACCGCTTACACAAAGCTCACCGTCTTCACCTGCAGGGAGAACGTTGGTTGTGCCGGGCTCTACAATGCACATTTCAGTACCTACAAGAGGCTTGCCGATTGTTCTTGATTTATAATTTTCACCGACTGAAAGGCAGAGAGCGGCAAGGCCTTCTGTCATACCGTAGCCTTCACAGATTTTGATGCTTGAATTATGGGACGCAAGGAAATCGTTGACGCTCTTTTCAAGTTTTTCGGGAAGAGTGTCACCGCCGCTGACCGCATATTTAAGGAATGAATAGTCAAGCTTATCTGTTCCTTTTGCCTTGAGCAATGCATCATAAAGAGTGGGCACGCCAAAAATCATTGTGGGCTTGTGTTTCTTGAGAATGCTTGCAAACTGCTTTGCATTGAACTGCGGAATAAGAACTGAACAAGCACCGAAGCAGAATGAAACATGAACACAAACGCCGAGACCGAAACCATGGAAAATCGGAAGAATCGCAAGGATTTTATCGCCTGACTTAACATCACGAAGAGTGAGAACAGCCTGAATACCAAATGCATTGAAATTGCTGTTTGAAAGCATGATATCCTTGGGTGTGCCTGTTGTTCCGCCGCTGTGAAGAATAATTGCAACTTCCTTGTTTTCGTCACCGGTGGGGCAGTATTCGGCAACGCTCTGTGACTTTGCTTCAAATTCGCTCCATGACATATATCTTGCATCAGCTTTATCATACTTGAAAGCCTTGAGCATCTTAAGACCGTAGAGAGTCTTCATGATTGCAGGCATTGTTTCTGCGGGAGATGCAACGATAACCTTCTGAACGGGAGTTTTGTCAATAATATTTGCGAGTTTTTCCGTGCAGATATTCACGCACATAACAACCTTGCTGTCAACTCTGTTGATATGATTCTTGATTTCTTCCTGAGCCGAAAGAGGATGAAGAATGTTTGCAACAGCACCGATTCTGTTAAGAGCGTAAATGCTGATAACAGCTTCGGGAGTGTTGGGCATGATAATTGTTACGATATCGCCCTTTCGAACACCGAGTGCATAATATGCGCCTGAAATTTCTTCGATTTTTTTGATAAGATTTCTGTATGTACATTTTGTTCCGAAATACTCATAAGCGAGTGAATCGGGCTGATTGTTTGCAGTTACCTTAAGCATACCGAACATTGAAAAATCGGGAATTTCAAAACCAAGAGGCAAACTGCTGTTTTCATACTTGAAAAACGGATTGATAGTTTTGTTACTCATTTTAAACCTCACATTATATTAATATCCTGTTTTGAACTGCGCTTGAGAAGATATGTTCCGACGGCAAGGAATGCCACAGCAGATGCCACGGCAAAATATCTGACGGGAATTTCTTTGCGGATCGATTCATGCTGATTGAGATAATCGACAAGCATTTGTTTTCCCGACTGATTTAAAGAAAGAGAGCCGACCAATCTGATAAATTCTTTTATTTCTCTTTCATTCATAATAATTGCTCCTTTTTAAATTCGTTTTTTAAAAGCTCTCTGCCTTTCTGAAGCCTTTTTCTGACCGTATCTTCATTTATATCAATGATTTCCGCAATTTCTTTTGTTTTATAGCCTTCAACATAATACAGAGTCATTACTATCTTATATTTTGCGGGCAGACTCATTATCAGTTCAAATGTTTCGAAGTCATTCTGTGCAATACCGATGTTTTTTATTTCATCAATATCAACGGAATCTCTGCGAAGTCTGAACATGAGCATATTTTTGCTGATATTTGCGGAAACCTTAATAAGCCATGCTTTGCGATGTTCCTCATCGTTGAATTCGGGTGCTTTGGTGAGATATTTGAGAAATGTTTCCTGAACGGCATCCTCAGCATCCTGCTGATTACAGAGAATGCAGTATGATATTCTGAAAATGAGAGAACTGTATTTTTCAACAAGTTCATTGATTTCAGATTCCGTGTTTTTGTTCTTTTGCGTATTGATCAGGAACACCCCCTTTTTTTTACAATAACATCCATAAAAGAAACAATTTATATTACCAAAATGTGAATTTTAAATTGTAAACAAATTGTGAATTATAATATTTTATGTAAAATAAAAAGAATATCAATAATATC
>JAZRJH010000023.1:0-5617 GCA_045645685.1 Acutalibacteraceae bacterium | reverse complement strand
TATACTGATAACTGCCGAAGCATTCGCTTGAAGGATGGTCTTCGATTTTATAGGAGATTGTGTCTGTAAGTCTGCCTGAGGGATTGACTTTACCGTTGAGCATCTGAGGTACTGCAGTCATACCGAATTCGCCGGGAATCCAGATGATTGCAGCAGCTTTGATGCTTTCATATTCGTCAATCCAGCCCATTTCCATAACGTTGCCGATATTAAAAAGAACAACAACGTTTTCAAATGCAGAAGTTACCTTTTCAACCATAGCTTTTTCGTCATCGGAAAGGCTGAGAGTTTCAACTGTGTGGTCGGCGCCTTCGGCACTCGTTCGGCTGATAACGATTAATGCTGTATCAGAGAATTTCACCGCATTATCAAGAAGTTTTTCCGTTAAATACTTGGGATTCATTTCTTCAAGAGTATTCTTTGCAAGAAGCACCTGAAGAAGATTGTTGATAACCGTGTTATCGGTTTTGGGAAGTTCATTTGAAAGGCAATGCTTTTCATAAAGCGCACGGAGTTCTGAATTATATTCAATCCCCTCTGCCTCAAACGCTTCATAAAGTGTTACGGGGTCATCGGTTGTGATTGCGCCCGAACCTGCACCGCCGAAAAACGGACAAACAGAGCCTGCACCGAAGATATTGACCTTTTTGTTTTCAAGCGGAAGAAAATTATCTTCGTTTTTCAGAAGAACGATGCCTTCGCTTTCAATCTGAACGGCAATCTCCTTTGTTTCCGCTATTATTTCAGGGTCAATATCGCCGCTTGTTGCAAAAGCAACATTGCCCATAAGAAAAGAAAGCGCAAGAACAAGCGACAATGTTTTCAGTAATCTTTTTTTCATCAGAACACCTCTTTATATTAGTCTCAATAATATTATACATTTATTTTTCTGTTGTTTCAATAAAGAAAAAAGCAGAACAGTATTCATTTTTGTTCATTGCGGAGCAATATTGTTCATACTTCTGAAAAGTAATCATTGACTTAACAAATCGAGAATGATATATTTTAAGAACAAGGAAAAAAGGAGAAATTAAAAATGAAAAAATTAACTGCGATTCTGTTAAGCCTTATAATGATTTTAGGAATGTTTGCCGTTAACGGATACGCTGAAGACGAAAAAAGATTTTATCTTGTTCTCGGCGATTCAATAGCTTACGGCTCGGGCATTTCCAATTCACGCGAAGCCTGCTACGGAAAAATCGTTGCAGATACAAACGGCTACGAATATGCAAATCACGCTGTTCCCGGACACACAACAACCAATCTCATCAACCGTCTTTCTCAGGAAACTGTTGTTGCTGATCTTAAGAAGGCTGATATTATCAGCATTTCAATCGGCGGAAACGATTTTCTTATGAGCAACCTTATCGGTCTTATGTTTGATTCCATCGTTTTGAATGACTACACTGAATACGATAAAATCGCAGAAGGTTTCTACACAAATCTCTGTGAAATAATCAGAATAATCAATTCTCATAACGCTGATGCAGTTATTCTTATGCAAACACTTTATAATCCCCAGTCGGGCTATCTGAGAGCACCCTATCAGGAAGGTGCAGACAGAATAAACGCCGCAATTGAACGCTACAATGCCGAAAATCCCGGTGAAATTGTTATTGTTGATGTAGGCACAGCTCTCGGAGACAACATGGAAAACTATGCCGACGATGAGATTCATCCCAGCGCGGCAGGCAATGAAATCATTGCAGAAATCATTCTTGATAAACTTCATGAGCTTGATTTCGGAAACGATGCCGCACCTGTTATCAACGAAGAGGGAAAGGATATTGAAATTCCCGCAATATTTACTGCCGGTTTAAGAATGGCAGGAGCGGTATTCAATGCAATTTCGGTTATTTACAGCTTCTTCACAGGATTATTTGCATAAAACATAACAAACCCGTGCAGTTTCAAAATACAACTGCACGGGTTGATTTTATATTTTATTGCCTACGGTGTATCCGTCATAAACAGCGTTGGGAATAATACCGCCGCCGTTCGAATCGCCGATGTTATAAATCTCATTGATTTCATCCTTGAGTGAATCATAAAGACTTGTATCGGGTCTGTTACCGATTGCAAGCACAACCGTGTCCGCTTTGACGGTGTTTGTTTTTCCGTCTTTGGATTTATAAACAACTTCGGTTGATGTGATTTTTTCAACTCTTGATTCGGGAAGAAGTTTAACTCCGTTACCTTTAAGATGTCCGAGCAGAATGGTCTGCGCCGTTTTACCCGTGTTACCCGCAAAATTATCTGTCATTTCAATAATGCTGACCTTTTTGCCTTGTTTTGAAAGGAATTCGGCAGTTTCGCAACCGATTGAGCCGCCGCCGATAACAACAACGTTTTTGCCGCTTGATGCACCGTCAAGAATATCAACTGCATTAATTGCTCTTTCAGCACCCTCAACAGGGAGTTTGTTATTAACAACACCCGTTGCGCAAACAACGGCATCGGGATTAAGTGCAAGAACATCTTCTTTGGTCATCTTTTTGCCGAGATGAACGTTAACGCCATGGAGTTCAAGCTGTCTTTCGAGATAAGGTTTCATAAGACCGAGATGCTGTTTGAACGGAGGCTTGCAGGCAAGATTCATCTGACCGCCTACCTCGTTTGCAGAATCGTAAATTTCAACGGTGTGACCTCTCATTGCCGCAATTCTTGCAGCTTCAACGCCTGCAACACCTGCGCCGATAACAACAACTTTTTTCTTTGTTCCGGCAGGAATAATCGTATGGTCATTATCTCCCCTTGCGAGCACGGCATTGCCCGAGCAAACGGCTCTCGCACCGTGCTGAAGCTGATGGTCAATGCAATGACCGCAGCCTATGCAAGGTCTTATTTCGTCTTCTCTGTCTTCATCAATAAGATTAACAAGATCGGGTTGAGCAAGAAGTCCGTGACCGATAAATATCAAATCGCATTGACCTGACCTGAGCGCTTTTTCCGATGCAACGGGATTCTGCGCACGTCCTCCGCCGATAAGTGTTATTTTCTTTCCGCCTGCTGTGAGTGCAAGTCCGATTTTCATAACAAGGCAAAGTGCAACTGCCATGCAGTCGGAATATGCAGACTCGGGTTTCTGACTTTTTCCTGCCTCGCCTGACCAGATTCCCGCAAGCACTTCAATCGCATCAACGCCTGCTTTCTGTAATTCCTTGCAATAATAAAGTCCGTCAAGCATTGAAATTCCGCCGTCTTTGCCCATTTCAATTACGGAAAGTTTAACAATAACAGCAAAGTCTTCGCCGCAAAGTTCACGGATTCTTCTGATTATGTTAAGATGAAAACGGATTCTGTTTTCTTTGCTTCCGCCGTATTCGTCGGTTCGGATATTTGCGGTTTTCGAAAGAAACTGCTGACCGAGATAATATCCCACAGCGTGGATTTCCACGCCGTCAAAGCCTGCTTTTTTTGCCCTTAAACCCGCCTGCGCATATTTTTCTTCGATGGCTTTGATTTCTTCAACCGTCAGCGCACGGGGCGTTTCGTTTGCAAGACCCATCATATATGAATAAGGCATCGCAACAGCACTCGGTCCGACGGGTTGATCGCCGATAATCTTTCTTCTTGCTCCCCTGCCCGTGTGAGAAATCTGCAAAAATGCTTTTGACCCGCCTTCGTGAATAACCGATGCAAGTTCGGTCATTCCGGGGATATATTTATCGTCATCAATCACAAGCATACCGTTTGTGTTAAGACCCAGCGGAGAATCAACGCAGGTGACTTCAACAATAATAGCGCCAACTCCGCCTTTTGCTCTTTCGGCATAATGGTTAAGAACGGCTTTGTTGACAAATCCGTTTTCAGCCTGACTCATTCCCATTGCCGCCATAACGGTTTTGTTGCGGAGTTCAACCTTTCCGATGTATCCGGGAGATAAAAGATTGGGATATTTTGCGTTCATATTAAAACCTCCGAATAGTTTTATATATGAAAATTATATTATACTTGCTTTTGTTTTTCAATATTACACATAACAATTATACATTTCAGAAACATATTGAACATTTTTAACTCTTCAGGTTTAAAAATGATATTGCTGAAACACTTATGTTATGATATGATAAGGCTCATTCAGAGAAACAAGAATTTTTCGAATATCAATCAATATTTTAAAAAAGAGTATTGACTCTAACGCTCCGTCATAGTGTATGCTTTTCTTGTGAGGTGATAAGATTGAAGATGCAGATTAAAGAATTTGCCGAATTCACGGGTGTAAGTGTTCGCACACTGCATTATTACGATGAAATAGGATTGTTGACGCCGGCCTTTGTTGACAAAACTACAGGCTATCGCTTTTATGATAAAAAATCTTTTCTTCGTATGCAAGAGATTCTCTTTTACCGTGAACTTGACTTTTCCTTAAAAAACATCGGAGAGATTTTGTCATCCCCGAATTATGACAAAAACAAGGCGCTGAAAGAGCAAAAACACCTCCTCACACTCAAAAAAGAGCGGTTAGAGCGGTTGATTTCTGCTATTGACGGTGCTGTGAAAGGAGAAAATGTTATGAAAGCATTTGACAACAGCGAATTTGAAAAATACAAGACCGAAGCCGAAGAAAAATGGGGCAAAACAGATGCATACAAGGAATACGCAGAACGGACTAAGGATTACTCCAAACAGAAGCGGAATGACATTGCCGAGGGAATGGAACACATTATGGCAGAATTTGCACTCTGCATGAAAAAGGACGAAAGTCCTGATTCCGCTAAAGCACAAAGCCTTGTAAAAGCGTTGCAAAACCATATCACCGAAAATTACTATCATTGCACAAACGAAATTCTGGCTGGTCTCGGTCAGATGTATGCAGCGGACGAGCGCTTTGCAAACAATATTGATAAGCACGCTGATGGTACTGCTGCGTTTATCTGTAAAGCAATTGAGGTGTTTTGCAGCAAGTAAATTCAAATTGGGCAAACATAATCATTTGATATTTCAAAAATCAAGTACATTGTCGGGCAGTAAAAACTGTTGTCCTGCAGCTATGCTCCTATTGAAATATTGCAATGATTATGATAGTATAATACAGAATTTATCGAGGAAGGGAAATAACAATGAAAAAAATTATCTCATTGGCAATGTCACTCATAATGATTTTTAATTTTGCGGCTTTTGCAAGTGCTGACGAAACATCTGCTCTTGAATTTAACGGAAGCGGAAAATTCAGAATCATGGTTATCAACGATACCCACGATGATAAAACAACTGACAGCCGTCTGATAAAAGGTCTTGAAGCCGCACTCAGAAACGAGAAACCCGACCTTGTTGTTTTTAACGGTGATATCTTCTACGAAAGATTTATAAATCCCACAAAAGAGACTCTTTTTGAATCAATGAACGGAATTTTCACCGTTGTTGAAAATGCAGAAATTCCGTTTGCTCTGACCTTCGGAAATCACGATACACAGTACGGTGTGTCAGCCGATGAACTGATGGGTTACTGCACAGAAAACTTTGATTACTGCGTTGCCGACGAAAACGGATGCGATGCAGGCACATACAATCTTCCCGTATATTCCGCTGACGGAGATTTGATTTTTAACGTTTACCTTATGGACACTCATTCAAAAGATGCGAACGGTGATTATGACGGCGTAAGCGAAGAACA
>JAZRJH010000022.1:0-4987 GCA_045645685.1 Acutalibacteraceae bacterium | reverse complement strand
CTCTTCGGAAGTCATACATATATCAAATCGCATATTTACGTTTTGCTTTACGATGATTACACTGCTCCTGCCCCTGTTATAACAACAGTATCAAAAGAAAAGAATGATGAAAAAATGATTATCGGCGATTTTTATGTAAGTACAAAAGGCGATGATAAAAACAGCGGTACAAAGGATTCACCGTTTCTTACAATTGAAAAAGCGGTTCAAGCCGTAAGAAATACAGATAAAGCTGGCAAAAACGGAATAACCGTCTTAATAGAAGCAGGCGAATACCGTGTGTCTTCCCTTAACTTTACCAAAGAAGATTCCGGTACAGAGGAATGTCCCGTAACATACTGTTCTTATAACGGTGAGGTTATTATCAATGGCGGCATAACACTTAATACCGCTGATTTTAAAAATGTAAAAACTTATCCTGAAATTGCAGAGAGACTTTCTGCCGACGCTCAGGAAAACGTTATGGTTATAGACCTTACCAAAGCGCCGTATTCGCTCACAAGCGCTGATTGGGGTAAAGTTTATGCAATAGGTTCTTACCATACAGCAGATAACTATGACGGAGATTATACAGGTCCTCTTTATTGCGAGCTTTTCGTGGATGACATAAGACAGACTATTGCAAGATATCCTGATAATGAATATCTTTATACCGAAGAAGTTGTAAAAACAGGCTTAGGCAAGGAATCTGACGGTGCGCTTACAGAGGTTAAAGATTGGTATGAAATCCGTAATCCCGAACCGGATATTTACAAAGTGAATCCTGAACTTGCAAAGAGAATTTCAGGTTGGAAAAATCTTGATGATGTGTGGATGTTTGGGTATTGGAAATATGATTGGGCAGATGCTTCAACTCCAATAGGAAATTTTGATAAAGATACTCGTGAACTTTCTCCCAGGTTCGTTAGTCTTTACGGAACAAAAACCGATGCACCGTACTATTTTTTCAACGTTCTTGAAGAACTTACAGCAGAGGGTGAATGGTATTTCGACAGAGAAAACGGATTGCTTTGTATGTGGGAACCTGAAAACAAGGATAATGCAGAAATTATTCTTTCACTCTCACTCAATCCCGTAATAAATTCCGAGGCTGATTACATCACCTTTGACGGATTAACCATAAAAGGAACACGAAGTGACGGCGTAGTTATAACAGGCAATAACAATACCGTTCAGAATTGTCTTATAAAAAATGTTGCAGGCAATGCTCTTGTTATGAACGGAAACAACAATCTTGCATATAACAACGAAATCACCCGTACCGGAAAGGGTGGAATTATTATTTCCGGCGGCGATACAGAAACTCTTACTCCCGGCAACAGCAAGGCTGACAACAATTACATCCACGATTGGTCGGAAATTTACCAGACCTATCAGCCGGCCGTTACTCTTGAAGGCGTAGGAAATATTTGTTCTCACAACGAAATGGCGAACTCTCCTCACGAAGCAATTACTTACAAAGGTAACAATCACATTATTGAATATAATCTTATCCACGATGTATGCCTTCTTTCGGATGATGCTGGTGCAATTTATTCGGGAAGAA
This sequence comes from Acutalibacteraceae bacterium, assembly GCA_045645685.1. GTDB lineage: Bacteria > Bacillota > Clostridia > Oscillospirales > Acutalibacteraceae > CAG-177. The sequence goes on along the minus strand of JAZRJH010000022.1, from coordinate 3,441 downwards.
GCTGGGTGTGGTACGGCAATGTTGTAAGATACAATTGCATTTATAACGTCGGTTCTGAAAACCACAACCCCGATGGTATTTATCTTGATGATGCGGTTTCGGGTCAGGAAATTTACGGCAATCTTCTTATCAATATTCCGAGCAATTCAATTCACGTCGGCGGCGGCAGAGACAACGTCATAACAAATAATATCATCGTGAATCCGGGCAACAATGCTCTGAGATTTGATGACAGAGCAAGAGAGGGCGCTCTTGAAAACGGTTGGTTCACTCATGCTTACGTCGGCAGCGGTGATATGTGGGAAGCACTTTATAATTCACCCTGGCAGAGTGAAATCTGGCAAAATGCATTCCCCGAATATAAGAACTGCACAGACGATATTTCTGAATCTGATTCACCTGATTATATTCCCAACCCTGCAAGCACTTTTAAGAATAATATAATTATTAATAAAAACATGGGCTACGGCGAGGTTTACAGCTCTGTTTGGAAATTCAGCGATATAAGCGAAAATGCAATATATAATGTTGGCAAGTGCGATGAAATCTTTGTCGGTCCCGATAACGGAGATTACAATATCAAAGATATTGATGAAATCAGAAAAGCCGCTCCCGATTTTAAAGAAATCCCTCTTGATATGATAGGCAGAGTAAACTGACAGCTCCGATTTGCCGAACCGAAACCACAAAAAGCAACAGTCTGAAAACTGTTGCTTTTTTCTCAATATGAGTGGTATAATTAACCCGATAAATAAGAATTTGTTGAACCGGGTAAACCGCACAAACTCTAATTACTTGTATAAATGAATATACCCACATAAAGAAGGAACCAAATAATGGCAGGTGTATATATCGGAATTATTCTGCTTTGCCGTATAGTTCAGGCTCTGTTCGGCAAACGATCAAGCAATGAAATCAAGAATATAACAATGCTCGTCGGAGACAATGCATTTAAAAATACTGTTTCATCAGTTCTCGGACTTGCCCTGATAATTGTTGCAGGTAACGGATTCAAAGCCGATTTAAGAACAGTTCTCATTGCAACGTTTTCGGGTTTATGTCTTTTCGTTTCCGGATGTTGCGGTACATATGCATTAAAAAGCGGAACAGTCAGTCTCAACTCAATGTTCGGAACAGCAGGAATGATAATTCCTATAATTGCCGGTGCGGTTTTATTCAATCAGCCTATATCGATTATACAGGTGGCAGGTCTCGGTCTGTTCTTTGTTTCGGCATATCTGTTGATAGGAGCATCGAAAACAGTTTATTCAAACTTCAGTTATAAAACAGTTTTGTTGCTCGTCGGTTCAATGGTATCAAACGGCGGAACAATGCTTGCACAGCAGATGTTCACGCATTATGTAACAGACGGAGATATAAGTGTTTTTTCATTCATATCATTCGGAGTAATCGCAATTCTTGCAGGGATTGCATATCTGATTATGTCGGCAAAAAACAAATCAGACGGATGCGAAACAAAATTCCCGAGAGCACTCATAATCTGCGGAATTGCACTTGCACTTGCGGTTTTTGTTATCAATCAACTCGCAACCGCCTGCACAAAATTCGTTTCTCCCGTGATATTATTCACAATTATCAACGGTGGAGGAACAATTATTTCTACCCTTGTTGCGGCAATTGTTTATAATGAAAAATTGAGCAAAAAAACGGTTTCAGGTGTTCTGATCGGAATTATTTCACTTATCATTATCAAAACATTTCAGTATTAACTCTTTCAATCACAAATAAGGAGGTGCTTCGACTGAAAACAATTACTATAGATTTTTCTCATAAAATCGGCACAATAAAGCCGATGCACGGAGTTGGTCAGCCGCCTTTCATAGGGATTGATTTTTCAATGTGCGATTATCTGAAAGAAGCACATATTCCGTATTCCCGTCTGCACGATGTCGGAGGTCCTTTCGGCGGAAATCTTTACGTTGATATTCCGAACATATTCCGTGATTTTTCAGCCGATGCCGATGACCCGAAAAGCTATGATTTTGCTTTTACGGATTTGCTCATAACTGCACTTGTTGAGCGTGGAATCGAGCCGTTTTTCCGTTTAGGCGTTACAATTGAAAACTACCGTAAAATAAAAGCTTACCGCATCAATCCGCCAATCGACTATGAAAAATGGGCAAGAATCTGCGAGGGTATTATCCGCCATTACACTGAAGGCTGGGCAGACGGTTTTCACTATCACATAACCTATTGGGAAATTTGGAACGAACCCGATAATTTTGAAGATCCCGATGAAAATCAGATGTGGACAGGTACACCCGAGGATTATTATAAGTTATACGAAGTTGCATCAACATATCTGAAAGAAAAGTTTCCGCATCTTAAAATCGGCGGTTATGCAAGTTGCGGATTTTATGCTGTTACTGACAGTCAGACCAACGTTGGCGCATGTTCACCGAGATATCAGTATTTCATTGATTTCTTCGACGGATTTTTAAGCTATATCAAGGCTCACAACTGTCCTCTGGACTTTTTCTCGTGGCACAGTTATGCCGATGTGAAAGCAAATGTTCAATGGGCAGATTATGCCCGAAAGAGATTGGATGATGCAGGATATACGGACACCGAACACACGCTGAACGAATGGAACTGCCAACCCGACCTGAAAGGAACAACCAGACACGCCGCACTTTCCTGCGCAATGATGCTCGCCTTACAGAATACGTCGTTGAACAGTGCAATGTTTTATGATGCGAGATGCAATATGGGAATATATGCAGGACTGTTTGACTGCGTGACTTTCAAACCTCTTCCGACCTACTATTCGTTCGTTGCTTTCGGTGAACTTTATCAGCGTGTAACAGAAGTTTATGTCAGCGAACTTCCCGAAGGAGTTTATGCCTGCGCCGCCAAAGGAGCAGACGGCTGTTTTGTTATAGCAAACATAAACACGGAAGATACAGAAATTAAACTTGATATTAACGGTATCCGTAATATATCAGAATGTAAAATCATCAAAGACGGCTCTGTATGGGAAGATTATAATTTTGAAAATTCTCTCCCTGCGGAATCTGTTGTTTTTATAAAATTTGATTTGAAACAATATTAATCTGTGTTTTATTTAAATAGTTTTGCTTATCAGTTTGACAATTAAGAATTTGTGGAGGCTGCAATGGAAATATTAAAATTTGATTTGAATAGCTCGGGCAACAAATTTAAAATTCTTAATGCGACTAACGGCGGACCTTGGCACAGAAGGCATGCAAATGACCAATTTCGCAGTAATTTTGCGGATTATAAGTCTGCGCGAATTCCATATAGCAGAAACCACGATTCTGCTGTTTGCGGTATTTATGGTGGGCCATATAGCCATGATATTACATATATTTTCCCGGATTTCGATGCTGACCCTTATGACCCTGCATCCTATGATTTTTCCTGTACGGATGAAAGCATTTTAGTTTGTCTTGATGCAGG
>JAZRJH010000021.1:0-4435 GCA_045645685.1 Acutalibacteraceae bacterium | reverse complement strand
GATGTTCCATTGCTTCGGCATGGTGCTTTCCATGACTTCAATGATGACTCACGGCGGAACACTTTGTCCTCTCCCTTATTTCTCGGCAAAATCATCACTCGCCTGCGTTAATCAGGAGCATATCACCTGCTTCAACGGTGTTCCTACAATGTTCATTGCAATGTTCCAGCATGAGGACTTTGCTAAAACCGATTTCTCATATATGAGAACAGGTATCATGGCAGGCGCTAACTGTCCTCCCGACCTTATGAAGCGCGCCGCTGCAGAAATGAACATGACGGAAATTCTTTCCGTTTACGGCGAAACAGAAGCTTCTCCCGGTTGCACAATGGGTGAAGTCAACGAATCGCTTGAAGACAGAACAGAAACTGTCGGCAGTGCATTCCCGAATGTTGAATGCAAGATTATCGACCCCGAAACAGGCGAAGACCTTCCCGACGGCGAAAACGGCGAATTCGTTGCAAGAGGCTATAATATAATGAAAGGTTATTATAAGATGCCTAAGGCAACAGAAGCCGCAATCGACAAAGACGGTTGGCTTCACAGCGGTGACATTGCTTGCAGAAGACCTGACGGATATTATCTTATCACCGGCAGACTCAAGGATATGATTATCCGCGGCGGTGAAAATATCTATCCCCGTGAAATCGAAGAGTTCATTTATACTCACAATTATGTTCAGGATGTTCAGGTTATCGGCGTTCCTGACAAACGTTACGGCGAAGAAATCATGGCTTGCATCATTCTCAAAGAAGGTTGCAACATGACTGTTGAAGAAATGAGAGATTATATTCAGTCTCACATGGCAAGACACAAAGTTCCCCGCTACATTGAATTTGTTGAAGACTTCCCGAAGAATGCGGCAGGCAAGATTCTTAAATACAAAATGAGAGAAGATTTCGCCGCAAAACTCGGACTTACAAAATAAATAAACCGAAAGGGTGTTATAAATGTTAAATATCAAAATTGAGAGAACAACCGCTCCCAAGCAGAAGCCCGATGAAAGCAATCTCGGCTTCGGAAAAATCTTTACTGATCACATGTTTATCATGAACTATACCGAAGGTCAGGGTTGGCATGATCCCCGAATCATTCCTTATTCAAACCTTACCCTTTCCCCCGCTTGCATGGTTTTCCACTATGGTCAGGAAATGTTCGAAGGTCTTAAGGCATACAAGGGTGCCGACGGCGAAGTCCGTCTTTTCAGACCCGAAATGAACGCTAAGAGAACAAACGACACAAACAAGCGTCTTTGCATCCCTGAACTTCCTGTTGAAGATTTTGTTCAGGCTGTAAGTGCAGTTGTTGATGTTGACAGAGATTGGATCCCTTCCGCTCCCGGCACATCACTTTACATTCGCCCCTTCATCATCGCAACAGATGATTTCCTTGGCGTTGCACCTTCAAAGACATATCTCTTCATCGTTATTCTCTCACCTTCAGGCGCTTACTACTCAAGCGGTCTTGCTCCCGTAGGCATCTGGATTGAAGATGACTATGTAAGAGCAGTTAAGGGCGGCATGGGCTTTGCAAAGACAGGCGGCAACTATGCAGCAAGCCTTGCAGCTCAGGTCAAGGCTCATGACGACGGCTATTCACAGGTTCTCTGGCTTGACGGCGTTGAAAGAAAATACATCGAAGAAGTTGGCGCAATGAACATCTTCTTCAAGATTAACGGCACTATCGTTACACCGATGCTCAACGGCAGCATTCTTCCCGGTATCACAAGAAACTCAGTAATCGAGCTTTGCAAGAGCTGGGGTCTCCCCGTTGAAGAAAGAAAGATTTCTGTTGATGAACTTCTTGAAGCTCAGAAGAGCGGCGCTCTTGAAGAATGCTTCGGCACAGGCACAGCAGCTGTTATTTCACCCGTTGGCAAGCTCCGTTACAAGGATGATGTTATGACCATCAATGGCGGCGAAATCGGCGAAATCAGCCAGAAGCTCTATAACACAGTAACAGGTATTCAGGGCGGCACAGTTGAAGATAAGTTCGGCTGGGTTAAAGTTCTTTGATATGGAAAGCAAAAGAATAACGGTTTTTGCAGGTCATTACGGCAGCGGAAAAACCAACATTGCAGTCAACTACGCTCTTCGTCTTCGTGAAGAATATGATAAGGTGAGCATTGCCGACCTTGACATTGTCAATCCTTATTTCAGAACGAAAGACAGCGAAAAACAGCTTGAAGCAAGAGGCATTCATCTTATTTCATCTGAATTTGCCAATTCAAATGTTGATGTGCCTGCAATGCCCGCCGAAGCATATTCAATTATCGATGACTTATCAGTCAGAGCGGTTATTGATGTCGGCGGCGACGACAGAGGTGCTCTCGCACTCGGAAGATACACTCCTTCGATTATTGCACAGAATGATTATGAAATGCTTCTTGTTATCAACAAGTTCAGACCTCTCACTCCCGATTGCGCTTCAACTATCGAAGTTATGAGAGAAATCGAAGTTGCCTGCAAAATGAAATTCACGGGAATTGTGAACAATTCCAATCTCGGCGATGAAACAACCGCCGAAGATGTGATTACATCCGTTGCATACGCCGAAGAAATCTCAACGGCAAGTTCACTTCCGATAAAAATGACCACAGTAAAAGAAGATTTATTTGATACACTCAAAGATAAAGTTGTTAACTGCACCCCGATAAGACTTTATGTCAAACAATCGTGGAGCAAACAGGAGGAAGATTTATGGCAAAAGTAACCTTTAATACAGACCTTTGCAAAGGCTGCGGTCTTTGCGTTGGTGCATGCCCCAAAAAGATTGTGGCATTGCTTAAGGACGAAATCAACGCCAAGGGTTATCATCCCGCAGGCATTACAGACCAGTCAGCTTGCATCGGCTGCGCTTTCTGCGCAACAATGTGCCCCGACTGCGTAATCACCGTTGAAAAGTAAGGAGAAAGAATAATGGCTGAAAAAGTATTGATGAAAGGTAACGAAGCTCTTGCAGAAGCTGCCATCATGGCAGGCTGCCGTCACTACTTCGGTTACCCCATAACTCCGCAGACAGAAGTTGCCGCATATATGGCAAAAAGAATGCCCCTTATCGGCGGGACATTCCTTCAGGCTGAAAGTGAAATCGCTGCAATCAACATGGTTTACGGTGCAGCTGCAGCAGGTAAAAGAACAATGACTTCAAGCTCAAGCCCCGGAATCGCACTCAAGAGCGAAGGTATTTCATATCTTGCAGGTTCAGACCTCCCCGCTCTTATCATCAACGTTCAGAGAGGCGGCCCCGGTCTCGGCGGTATTCAGCCCTCACAGTCCGACTATTTCCAGGCAACAAAGAGCGCAGGCCACGGTGACTTCCACCTTGTTGTTCTTGCTCCTGCATCAGTTCAGGAAATGGTTAATCTCACATTCAAGGGATTTGACCTTGCAGACAAATACAGAATGCCCGTTATGCTTCTTTCAGACGGCACAATGGGTCAGATGATGGAACCCGTTTCACTTGACATGGGTGAAATCAAAGAATACGACAAATCAGGTTGGGCTGCTTGCGGCACAAAGTGCGAAAGAAGCCACAACGTTGTTAACTCACTCTTCATTCAGCCCGATGAACTTGAAAGATACAACTTCGAGCGTTATGAAAGATATGCAAAAATTGAAGCAGAAGAAGTTATGTATGATGAATACATGATGGACGATGCAGAAATCTGCATCGTTGCATACGGTGTTGCTGCAAGAGTTTCACAGAATGCAATCGACAAGGCTCGTGCTCAGGGTATCAAGGTTGGTATGATAAGACCTATCACTCTCTGGCCCTTCCCCAAGGCTGTTCTTAATGCAGCTGCTGATAAGGTCAAGGCTTTCATCAGCGTTGAGCTTTCAATGGGTCAGATGATTGAGGACATCGAACTTGCAACCCGTTGCAAGAAGCCCGTTCTTCTCTGCAACCGTGTCGGCGGTATGATTCCCACAACAGAAGATGTTCTTAATTCAATTAACAAAGCAATTTCCGTCGGAGGTGACAAATAATGATAGTTTTTGAAAAACCCAAGGCACTTGCCGATGTACCTCTTCATTATTGCCCCGGCTGCACACACGGTATTATCCACCGTCTTGTTGCCGAGGTTATAGACGAACTCGGAATCGAGGGCAAAACAGTTGGTATTGCTCCCGTTGGTTGTTCGGTATTTGCATACAACTACTTCAACTGCGATATGATTGAAGCTGCTCACGGCAGAGCTCCCGCAGTTGCAACAGGTGTTAAGCGTTCATTCCCCGAAAACGTTGTTTTCACATATCAGGGTGACGGCGACCTTGCCGCTATCGGTACTGCAGAAACAGTACACGCAGCAGCAAGAGGCGAAAACATCACCGTTATTTTCGTTAACAACGCAATTTACGGTATGACAGGCGGTCAGATGGCTCCCACAACCCTTCCCGGTCAGGTTACACAGACTTCACCCTACGGCAGAGAC
>JAZRJH010000020.1:0-18518 GCA_045645685.1 Acutalibacteraceae bacterium | reverse complement strand
GGCACCAGTGACCGCCACGGAGAACAAGGTTGGGTGACATCATGAATTCGTGACCATGTGCACACTTCCAAAGAATGGGTGTATACATATCAACGATTTCAGTTGCAAGACATTCGCCGCCTCTGAAAGCAGCTGCCTTCTTGAGATCTTCAAGAGTAAGTGAATCGAAATCTTTGCTCTCATCATAACCATGGTCAAGAACAAGAGCTTCTGCAGGATTATCGTTGGGACGGTAAACGTTTACCTTACCCCAATCGCTGCCGATTGAATCCCACTTTTCTTTTGAGCCAACGTAAGCGTTGATTCTTTCTTCAACGTTGTTTTCTCTCCACCAAAGAGTACCGTAAACGGGAGTCTTTGCAATCTTCTTCATGAAGGGCTTAACAGCAAATGCGAAGGGCTTTGCAAGCTTAGCAAGCTTATAGAACCATTCAACTCTGTTCATAACGCTCTTGAAGTAGTCTTCGATAGGCATATTTGCGCGGAAGTGGCAGTAGCTCTCAAGTACATCTGAGTCAAGATACCACTGACCGTGGAAGTTTCTTGTGATGAACCAATCGGGATCGAAGAGCTTTCTGGGATCGCCAAGACCGAGACCGTATTTACCGAGAAGGAGTTTTTCGAATTCAAAGTTTGTGATTCTGTACTGAGCACCTGAACCGATGTTGTAGAATCTTCTCCAGAATTCTTCAGGAATATCATCGCCGCAAACATTTACCATAAGACGGCCTGAATCTTCAACTGTTGCCCATTCAAGAACGCCGTTGATAACAACGTGATACATGATGGGTTCCATATTCTTAACGATTTCAGGATAAAGGATACCTGACTGACGAAGTGATACCCAATGCTTAAGACCTGATTCAGCAAAAATTTGTTCAGCAAGAACCTTTGATGTTGCATAGTGATCATAAACGCTGATTTTGATGGGGTCGCCTGTACGAGCCCAGTGGATGGGGTCATCTCTTTCACCTGTTTCAGCAACAGTACCGATATAAACAACCTTAACTGCGTCAGGATCGGGCTGTGCCTTAACAGCCTTAACGATATTCTTTGCAGCGCCAACGTTTGTCTTGATTGTAGCGATGGGATAATAGTCAGCAGAGGGAGAAACCATACCGCCAACGTGAAGTACATAATCTGCACCTGTTACACATTCAAGAACGCTCTCATATTTTTTGAGGTCACCCCATACGATTTTAACGCAGGGATCGTTCATGTAAGGAGCAAACTGCTTTCTGTTCTTTTCGCTGTCACCAAGAAGTACAAGGATGTTGAACTGGTTCTTCTTTGCATAGAACTGTTTGAAGCTTTCCCAACCCATTGTGCCCGAAGCACCGGTAAGGAACACTGTCTTTTTCTGTGCCATTTTCCATTCCTCCAAGAATAAAAATTTTGCAAAAATTACACATTAATACTTTAACATATTATAAGACATAAATCAACAACATTTTTAGCGATTTATGTTTAAGTTTCAATTAATTCCGAGTGTTTCTTTGAAAATTTTCTCAACCGTATACATCTGATTGATTTCTTTCTTGTTTCCTTCGCTGAATAACGACGCATCTTTAACTCGGCAATCATAACCGATATCAACACCGCAAAGACCCATATGATACTTTGCGTTCACGGGATACATCTGACATTCAGCAAGAGACGCAAACGCAAGGAACGCCTGAACCTGTTCAGCTTTTTCGGGCTCGGTTTTATAATTTTTGCAAAGCCATGAATAAAGCTCGGGATGGAAATTAGCCATAACACCTGAGAACCCTGCACAGCCTGCACGGAGAGATTCAAGAAGAGTTGCGGAGTTGGCGTTATAAATCTTAAGACCAAGGCCTTCAACAGCTTTGAGTTTTGCTTCAATTTCACCAATACGGCAGCAGGTATCCTTGAGGAATTTGAGTCTGCCGTCAAGAGCGCATTGTCTGAGAGTTTCAGGAGCCATAAGTCTCTTGTAAGGGTAAGGACATTCATAAACACCAAGACCGATTTCAGGAATTGAAGAAACCATTTTTTCATAATTCTTAAGAAAAACAGAATCGTCTTCATCCTGCTTCGCAAATCGGTTTGCAATAAATACATATGCATCGATGCCTTCGTTTATAAATGCATTTGCTTCATATATCTGTGTGTCAAGATCATCTGCAGTATGTCCCGATGCAACAACGCTCATATGAGCAGGCTTATTTTTCATAATAAAACGAAGAAGCTCAAGTCTTTCTTCGAATGAAAGAAAAAATATTTCACTCGACTGACATATCGCAAAAATTCCGTCAACGCCGTTTTTGTCATAATAATCAAGAATGCCGAGCACACCGTTGTAATCGATCTTGTTATCGGATGTGAACGGAGTTACCATTGTGGGGTATACACCGTCAGGAATTGTTTTAATCATAACACATTACCTCATAAATAATAATAAGCGGCAGACAACTGCCGCTTTAAGTTTAATATTATATTTCTTTATTGTCAATGCTATTGCGACAATTTTTTTCTTATCATGTTAAGAACGGTTTTTTCCCGTCTTGAAACCTGCACCTGAGTCATTCCGAGTATGTCGGCTGTTTTCTGTTGTGTAAGACTTTTAAAATATCTTAACTCAATAATTTTTCTGTCACGCTCATCAAGAGAAAAAATAACCTGCCGAAGCCCGAGTGAATCTGAAATTTCATTTTCAGGAGAATCAACAGGTATATCAATCTGCGATTCATTTTCGTCTCCCGATGTGAGTGAAATCACAGGAACTGAAACATTAAGAAGCATCGCTGTTTCTTCAACATCAATGCCAAGCGATTCCGCAAGTTCGCCAACCGTTGGATCACGGCCGAGAGATACTGCGATTTCATCCTTCTTCTTCATAACATTCCTTGACTTTTCTTTCAGAGATCTTCCGATTTTTACGCTTCCGCCATCACGGAAAACTCTTTTGATTTCTCCAAGAATAACAGGAACTGCGTATGTTGAAAAAGAGAAACCGCGTGATTCGTCGAAATTATCGGCAGCTTTTATCAGACCGACGCATCCTGCCTGAAACAAATCATCATATTCAACTCCCCTGTCTTTGAATCTTCTGACACAAGAATGAACAAGACCGAGATTTTTTTCTACGGTTATGTTTCGACTTTCAATATTAGTCATCTGAACAGTTTCGACCTTTCATAACCTTTTCAAGTGTTACAGTTGTTCCTTTTCCGACTTTTGATGAGACTCTGATTTTGTCACAGAAACTTTCCATAACAGCAAAACCGAGTCCCGCTCTTTCGCCGCCAAGTGTTGTGAACAATGGCTCCATTGCCTGACTTATGTTCTCTATTCCACATCCTTTATCTCTTATTTTCACCTTAAAAAGTCCGTTTTCATAAATACCTGCCCATATGTAAATTTTACCAACAGATTCAGGATAACCATGCACTATACAGTTAGTAACCGCTTCACTTACCGCTGTTTTGATATCTGATATTTCTTCAACGTTCGGATCAAGCTGAGAAGCAAAAGCAGCTACACTTGCTCTTGCAAAGCCTTCGTTTACAGAACGGCTTTCTATCTGAAGCTTCATTTCATTCAATGCTTTCATTTTTTTATCCTTTCATTTTCAGTTTCATCAATTTTTCAAGTCCTGCAAGTTTCATCATCATATATAGTCTTTGAGACAAATTAACGACTTCAATATTGCCGCCGTAACTGTTGACAATTTTATATCTTCCGAGAACAAAGCCTATTCCTGAGCTGTCCATGAATGTAACTTCTCCGAAATCAAGGCATACAACCGAAGATAAATTCTGTTGAATCGCTTCATCCGCTTCCATCCGAAGAACGGCAGCGTTATGATGGTCAATTTCTCCGCTTAACTCAACAGTCAGTCTGAGCGGTGTTGATTTAATCATTATTCCCATTTATCAAATCCTCCAAAATAAAAAATCCCTTATCCGAAAGGATAAAGGATTTGATATAAAAAAATTGTTGAATTGTGAAAAAGACTTAAAAATTAAGAAGATTATCTCTTATATCTCCCGCAAGATAGAATGAACCGCAGACAATAAGTACATCTTCATTCTGCAAAATATTTCTTGCTGCAGTTATCGCCTTTGACGGAATCGGAACATCATGACAATTATCACAAAAAGCAGATGCACTTTTCATCAGTTGATCACTCGGCAATGCACGAAGCATATCAACACGGGTTGATATAAAAACATCAGCAAGCGGTGCAACGATTGAAAGATAAGACATATAATCCTTATCAGCCATCATCGATGATACCATTATGATTCTTTTGCCGCTGAGATGTTTTTTTATAAAATCTGAAAGAACTTTTGCACAGCCTTCGTTATGACCTCCGTCAAGAATAATAACAGGGCGTTTTTTTATAAGCTCCATTCGGGCAGGCATAACAGATATCGCTATACCTTCCGATATAGATTTATCGGATATATTGATTGCAAGCCTTGAAAGAGAGCGTACAGCTTCAATCGCCGTGCAGGCATTATAAATCATATGCTCACCTGCAAGAGGCAAAAGAAACTCAACGCCGTCATATTCCGCCAATGTTCCTTCAAGTTTTTCATCAATAATCTTTAATTTATTGATATCAGGTATTCTCAATTCATTGCATTTATCCTTGCAGGTTTTTTCAACAATCGGATAAACTTTTTCATCCTGAAACGGATAAAGAATTGTTTCGGCACCGAATTTGATTATTCCGCATTTTTCAGCCGCAATCTGTTCAATCGTGTCACCAAGTATGGCGGTATGATCGAGAGATATGCTTGTTATAACCGTAGCATAAGGAGCTTCAACAACATTTGTTGAATCAAGTCTGCCGCCGAGTCCGACTTCAAGCACAACGAAATCACATTTTTTCATTTCAAAATAAACAAACGCTGCAGCGGTTAATGCTTCAAATTCCGTAGGATTAATTCCCGTTTCGTTGAGAATATCTATTGCAGTTTTAACCTTTTCAACACATTCTGCAAGATCATATTTATCAATCATATTTCCGTTGAACTGAATTCGCTCTCTGAAATCGGTAACATAAGGTGAAATAAACAAGCCAGTATCATATCCGCTTTTACGCAGAATATTCGATATCATGGTTGATGTTGATCCTTTTCCGTTTGTTCCCGCAACATGAATAATTTTAAGTTTCTTCTGCGGATTACCGAGAAGATTACAAAGCGCACGGATTCGTTCAAGACCCGGGTTGATTCCGAATTTCTCAAGTGAATGGATATATTCGATTGCTTCTTTACAATTCATAATATCACCTGAATCAAGACCCCGAAGAAAAAACTTCGGGGTCAAAAATATTAGCCTAATTTTGCAATACTTTCTTTGAGCATTGAAATTTTTTCTGCATATTTTGCAGCCTGCTCACGCTGAGCAGCAACAACATTTGCAGGTGCTTTAGCAACAAAGTTTTCATTTGAAAGCTTACCGTTCACAAAGTCAAGATCTTTCTGAACAGCAGCAAGTTCTTTGTTGAGTCTTGCCTTTTCTGCTTCAAAATCAACAAGTTCACCCATGGGAATATAAATCTTTGCATCCTGAGTAACAATGTTAACTGCACCTTCGAGATCAAATGAATCAGCAATTTCAACTTCGGAAGCACTTGCAAGTCTCTGCATAAATACGCCGCCGAGTTCAAAAGTTGATTTATATGCAGTTGCGATATAAACCTTTGCTTTCTTTGAAGGGGGAACATTCATTTCTGCTCTTCTGTTACGGATTGCACGAACGGCAGTCATGATTTTTTCCATTGCGGATTCATCAGCTTCAAACGAAAGAGATGCATCAAATTCAGGCCATGCGGAAATCATGATTGATTCGCCTTCATGGGGAATTGTCTGCCAGATTTCTTCAGTAATGAAGGGCATGAAGGGATGGAGAAGTTTGAGAATCTTATCCATAACCCAGACAAGAACCTGCTTTGCGGTCTGTGCTTCATCGCCGCCCTTCTGAAGACGGATCTTTGCAATTTCAATATACCAGTCACAGAAGATATCCCAGATAAAGTCATAGAGCTTTGCAACTGCAACGCCAAGTTCAAATTTTTCGAGATTATCCGTAACTTCTTTTGAAAGTCTGTTAACAAGGCTGATTACCCACTTATCTTCAAGTGCAAGATTTGCGGGAAGTCCGCAAGGAATTTCGTCATCGCCGATATTCATAAGAATGAATCTTGATGCATTCCAGAGCTTGTTTGCAAAGTTACGGCTTGCAGTAACCTTGTCATCAGAGAATCTCATATCATTTCCGGGGCTGTTACCGGTTGCAAGACTAAGTCTGAGAGCATCTGCACCAAACTGATCGATGATTTCAAGCGGATCAATACCGTTGCCGAGTGACTTTGACATCTTTCTGCCGAGAGCATCTCTAACAAGACCGTGAATAAGAACAGTATCAAACGGAACCTGACCTGTATATTCAAGAGCCGAGAAAATCATACGGCTTACCCAGAAACCGATAATATCATAGCCTGTAACGAGTGTGCTTGTGGGATAGTAGTGCTTGAGATCTGATGTTTCATCAGGCCAGCCGAGAGTTGAGAACGCCCAGAGTGCCGATGAGAACCATGTATCAAGAGTATCGCCATCCTGAACAATGTTTTTGCTTGAGCAATGAGTACAAGCTTCAACATCGGTCTTTGAAACCATAGTTGCTCCGCAATCTGCGCAGTACCATGCAGGAATTCTGTGACCCCACCAGAGCTGACGTGAAATACACCAGTCACGAGTACCTCTCATCCAGTTCATGTAGTTCTTTGTGAATCTTTCGGGAACAAATACTGTTTCACCTTTTTCAACAGCTTCGATAGCAGGCTTTGCAAGGGGTTCCATACGAACGAACCACTGCTTTGACACCATGGGCTCGATTGTAGTGTTGCAACGGTAGCAAGCGCCTACTTCATGCTTGATAGGTTCGATATACTTGATATATCCGCCTGCTTCAAGGTCTGCAACAATAGCTTTTCTTGCATCTGCAGTTGACATGCCTGCATACTTTCCGCAGTCAAGAACTTCAGGCTCATCAGCAGTTGCCTTTCCGCTTGCAACAAGTTCATCATAAACAGCCTTATCTGCCGCGCCGGTCATAAAGCCGTCATATGTGAATGTTCTGACCATAGGAAGATTGTGGCGCTTACCGACTTCAAAGTCATTGGGATCATGTGCAGGTGTGATTTTAACAACACCTGTTCCCTTTGTCATATCAGCATGCTCATCGCATACGATGGGAATTTCTTTATTAAGAAGCGGAAGAATAACATGGCATCCGTGAAGATGTGCATATCTTTCGTGTTCTGCATTGATTGCAACAGCTGTGTCACCGAGCATTGTTTCGGGTCTTGTTGTTGCAAGTTCAAGCTGCTCGCCTGTTTCTTTTACAGTGTAAAGAAGATGCCAGAAGTTGCCTTCATGTTCTTCATATTCAACTTCAGCATCAGAAATTGAAGTGTTGCAGTAGGGGCACCAGTTAACCATTCTGTTGCCTCTGTAGATAAGGTCTTTTTCGTAAAGTCTTACAAAAACTTCTCTTACGGCTCTGCTGCAACCCTCGTCAAGAGTGAATCGCTCTCTGTCCCAGTCACATGAAGAACCCATCTTCTTGAGCTGTTCAATGATTCTGCCGCCGTACTTTTCCTTCCAGTCCCATGCACGTACAAGGAAACCTTCTCTGCCGAGATCATCCTTTGTTATACCTTCAGCAGCCATAGCTTCAACAATCTTTGCTTCTGTAGCTATTGAAGCATGGTCTGTGCCGGGAAGCCAGAGTGCATCATAGCCCTGCATTCTTCTCCAACGGATAAGGATATCCTGAAGAGTATTATCGAGTGCATGACCCATGTGAAGCTGACCTGTGATGTTGGGCGGCGGAATAACTATTGTATAAGGCTTTTTATCAGTTTCTGTTTTGGCATGGAAATACTTTCCTTTGAGCCAGAAATCATAAATACGATCCTCAACATTTTTCGGATCATACTGCTTGGCAAGTTCTTTTGCCATGTTTAATCAATCCTTTCGTTTTCGTAAGGCAAATAAAAAACCCGCCTCACAGATAATAATCAATGAGACGAGTATGAATTCTACCCGCGGTACCACTCAAATTGCGCATAAAGCGCCGCTCTTGGGACTCTGACAAGTCCTTTTGCATTAACGCAGCTTCACGGAAGGGTTCTACTTGTTTTCAAAACTTTCTTCCCTTCGGTTCAGGGGCTACAACTGACAAATGCTGTTCATCGGCTTTCACCAACCGCCGACTCTCTGAGAACGCTTTTTTGCCGCCCTCCCCATCAAAACCTTTATTATTAAATTTGAAATATATTAACATATATCGGCTTGATTGTCAATATAATTTTTATGCGGTGATGCCGTAAAAATCAAGCAATGCGGGATTGATAACTGTATCGGTATATTCAAAACAAGTGCTGTGTCCGCCGCCTATAACCATAAGTTCTTCAGCACCTTCGATTGAACGGGTTATCATCTTTGAATGCCAACGCTGAATCATATCGTGTTCACCGTAAATGTTCAGAAAAGGAACTTTGATTGCCGAAATATCCTTGAATGTAAGGCTCGGCTGACCGACCATCATTCCTTTGATATCTCTGCGGATTTTTGTTTCATCGTCACCCTTTATAAGAGCCTCAACGCAAAGAACGATATACTGATATGTTATCTGAATCTGGTCAAAAGTATTTGTTCCCCATGTGTTTATATTCGAACCCATAGCAACAAGAGATTCTACTCTGTCCTGATGAGCAAGCGTGAAAACGAATCCGAGATTTCCGCCGTCGCTGAATCCGAAGATATGTGTTTTATCTATTTTCAGATAATCAAGGACTTTCACCAGATCTTCTGCCATAGTTTCAAAATTCATTGTACCTTCAACCCAGCCTGAGTTACCCGTACCTCTCGGAGAAACAGTGATAACCTTGAAATGTTTTGACATTTCGGGAAGAATGCTGTCATCAAGGCTGTGCATATCCCCGCCGTTGGGCGGAAGCAAAAGCAAAGTTTCGGCATCGGGATTACCGTATATACCGTACTCAATTTCAACATCACCGCAGTTTACAAAACCATATTTCTTCATTTCGGGAACAGTTGCTCCTGATGCAAATGAAACAGGAACAAGGCTCACAGACATACAAACAACGAGTAAAACCGCAATAATTTTAACTGCATATTTCATACAAATCATCTCCTTGATTTTATTATATCACATTAAAGTTTTCTTGCAAGGTGAAAAAATGAAAAATGAAAGCAATCTTTTCAAAAACACAATAATAATGACTGTTGTAAATCTGATAATGCGATCTGTCAGCGTAAGCTTCAATGCATATCTGACAAACAAAATCGGCTCTGCAGGAATCGGAATATTTCAGCTTGTGATGAGCGTTTATTCACTTGCTGTTACATTTTCAAGCGCAGGAATAAAGCTGGCTTCAACACGAATAACCGCACAAATCAATGCAACAGGAAGATATGACATGAACAAATCTCTCGGACTTTGTTTATCCTATGCAGGATTCACAGGTTCATTAATCGGATTTTTACTTCTTGTTTTTTCGGATTTTATCGGTAAGCATTGGATAGGTAACATTGAAACTGCTTTTCCGCTTAAAATTCTCGCTTTAAGTCTTCCGTTTGTTTCGGTTTCCGCATCACTTGGCGGTTATTTCAATGCAAAAGATAAAACACCGCAATTTTCTTTTATCCAGATGCTTGAGCAAGGGTTCAAAGCCGGTCTGACAGTTTTTCTGCTCAATAAAACATCAGTTATGGAAACAAGTTATTCTGTTGCTTCCGTTGTGGCAGGAATGACCGCTGCGGAGATTTTTTCGTTTTCGCTTTCACTGATTTACCAAAAAATCACCCAAGAAAAAAAATCGGATTCACCTACTGTTCCCCTGCCGAAATTTTTAAGAATAACATTACCCGATGCTGTCGGATCATGCGCAAGAAGTCTTTTTCTGACAATTGAACATCTGATGATTCCGAAAGGATTTCTTAAATCCGGTGCAGACACTGAAACTGCATTATCTGCTTACGGTTCAATTCATGCAATGGCTCTTCCGCTTTTATTATATCCATGCGCAATTATCACATCATTGGCAACTCTCCTTATCCCGGATATTGCACAAAAATATGAAATCGGTAACAGCGATGAAATAGATTCATGTGCATCAAAAACAATAAAAATGACCGCATTATATTCATCAATTTGCGCTGTATTTTGTTATGTATTTGCGCCTGCATTATCAAATCTTGTTTATAAATCAAACGAAGCGGTGAAGTATATAAAAATACTTTCACCGCTTGTTCCGATAATGTATCTTGATACCGTAACAGACGGACTGCTGAAAGGTCTTGACAAACAGATTTATTCCATGCGCTACAACATCATAGATTCAATTTTGTGTGTTATTCTTGTTTATTTTGTTTTACCGAAATACTCTGTAAAAGGATACATATTCATCCTTTATGCAAGTGAAATTATCAATTTCTTTTTAAGTTTTAACAAGCTTATTTCAATCTGCAATATCAGAGTTTTTCAAGCACCTTCAAAAGATAGTTCCATGTTCTCTCGGTTGAAGAAATGCTCAGTTTTTCACAAGGAGTGTGAATATCAAAAATATCGGGACCGAAAGAAACGCAGTCAAGTCCTTTGATTTTTCCGCAGAAAAGACCGCACTCAAGACCTGCATGAATTGCCGTAACAATCATATCTTTTCCGTACATTTCTTTATATATCTCTGCCATTTTATCACGAAGCACAGAATCTTTTTTGAATTCCCATGCAGGATATCCGCTGTAAAATCTTACGGAAGCTGAATTTTCATTTGCAATATGAACAAGTTTTTCTTCAAGCTTTTTTCTTTCGCTGTCAACACCGCTTCTGACAGAAAAACTGCAGTTGAAACTGCCTTCCGAATGTTTCATGATGCCAAGATTGAGCGAAGTTTCAACAAGACCGTCAATTTCTTTACTCATAGCTATAACTCCGCTTGGAAGCGAGGCAATAAGAGTTGTAACCGCCTTTGTTGATTTATCATCCATGCATCTTTCAGATGATTGAACAGGCATGGCTGTTATTTCCGCATCGGGGTCGGTATCACTGATTTCATTGCAGATATCCGAAGCGATTTCCGAAACATAAGAAACTATATCATCATCGGATGAAACAAGGCAATATGAAGAACGGGTTATTGCATTATCCGCCGTTCCGCCACCAATATCAACGATATTGAAATCCGCTTTTTTTATAAGCTCAGAAAGAACTTTTCCGATTATTTTATTTGAGTTTCTGTAACCGTTATGAATTTCCGCACCCGAATGACCGCCGTGAAGATTTGAAACATCAATTTTATAAACAGACGATTTGCAATCTTTGTAATCAATATTCAATCTGAAATCTGCTCTCACACCGCCTGCGCAACTTACCCATAATGTTCCTTCCGCTTCGGAATCAAGATTAATCATTCGCTTGGCTTTAAGCACTGAACAATCAATTCCGTTTGCACCTGTCATTCCCACTTCTTCATCGGAAGTAAATACTATTTCAAGGGGCGGATGAGAAATATCGTCACTATCAAGAATTGCAAGCGCCATTGCAACAGCAATACCGTCATCACCGCCGAGAGTTGTACCGACGGCATGAACAAAATCTCCGTCAACAGCAAGCTCAAGACCGTCGGTTTCAAAATTGATGTTGCATTTTTCATTCTTTTCCCAAACCATATCAAGATGCCCTTGAATGATTACAGGTTCGGTACTTTGATTGTTCACGGCATTTTTAAAGATAATGATATTGCCAAAATTATCGCATATGAAATCAAAGTTTCTTTTCCTTGCAAAATCAGCGCAGTATTCTCTTATTTTTTCTGTATTCCCCGAGCCTCTCGGGATAGCCGAAATTTCTTCAAAATATTTAAAAACTTTTTCAGGTTTCAGATTTTCAAGAACCTGCAACTCAATCACCTCTGATAATTTCTATGCATTCAGGAGCATTTATGACAGCCTTTTTATCATTTTCCAAATCAATATCAATCATACCGTACTCGGTAGGAATCCTGATTTTTGCATATTCAAGATTATAAAGATTCGGCGTGAATTTTAATTTTTTCATACCTGCTTCAAGAATTTCAAGACCCGTCAATGCCATCGGCATCTGATATGCAGGAGTGCCTCCCCATGCATGGGAATGGTCAAATGAATAAGTTTCTTCGGGTGCAATCCAGCCCTCAGCAAGACCTTTGTCACATTCTTCAACAACGGGAATCCATCTTTCAAGAAGTTTCATTCCGTATTTTTCGAACATATCATATTTTCGTATTGCATTGAGAAGATAGTGCATAAAATAGGGCTGAATATCCTGAAGTGTATCATCGAATATTATTCTTTCAAGAATATCCTTTGCAAGTTCTTCGTGCGCAAGACCATAAAGAGAAGCAAGAATATTCGGGTATTTTGAGAAATACTTCTTATCAACATTTGCAGGATGATAATGTTTTTCACCGCCAAAAGGAGTTCCGAGACCGTCAAAATAAAGCCTTTTTTCATTATCAAAGAAAATTTCGTTGAATTCAGTTTTGAATTTTTCAGCTTTGTTTTTTATTTCATCCGAAACATCGCTTTTATTAATTAACAAATATATATCCGCAGCATTTATAAGTGCATTATAATAAAAGGCATTAAGAACTGTCTGTCCGAGTGCCTTAGGCGGATGATGCATCGAAAAACCGTCAATTACTGTCCAGTCAACGAACATAAAATCAGGCGGATTTTCGATGATTTCTCCCCCATCTTTATATGTTTCGAATCTGTCAAGAAGAGTTCCGAGTGCTTTTTCGCAATAATGCAAAATCTCTTTTCTGCCCGTTATCATATAAACATCACGGAGCATCTGAACCCATATAAGACTGTAGGTTGTGTGGAACATAACTCCGTTATTTGCAACGAGCCAATCAGCGGTTCTCATCAGGTCAAACTCTGCAAGTCGCATATCACCGAAGCAGAATAAAGTCATAAGGCTTTCGATATTATAATCGCCCGTGCAGGCAAGAAGTTCCTGATGCTTTGTGCTGTCAAGATGTATGGACTGACGGCAGATTTTGAGCGTATGCTTGCATACATCATAAACCTTATTGAGTCCTGCATTGCTTGTTTCAAATGAACCCTCGGATTCAATCGGATACCACGGTGCAATGAGCGTTAATGTGACGGAAGCATCGGTATCATCTGTGTTTTCAACCGTCATGGTAACCATGCCTGCGCTGTGCATTCTGAACGAATAATAATCACCGCAGGGATAATCTATCACGATATTTTCTTCTGTTTCAGCCTGACCTTTAAGCTCGCAGAATCTGAGTTTTATATTACTCATACAGTAACCGCTCACAAATGGATAAACTCCGTAGATTTTATCAAGTTCAAACTCAAAAGTTTCTGTTTTGCCTGCCTCCACCCAAACTTTCTTTTCAAACACCTTGTTAAATGTTCTCGGCGGAATATGAGAATCTTCAACATTCCAGATATCGTCTGTTTCACAAGCATATCCGAATGTAAAAACCGGTCTTTCTCTGAGTCTTGTGTCACAGCTCATGAATCCGTTATAACATCTGTCAGGAAAAGCAAACCATGACGAATCTGATTCGATGTTTTCAGTTGTGCCGTCTTCAAACGTAACAACACCATCAAAGAAAAACCCGCCGTGACCCCTTGAATAATCACAGCAAACTTCAGGCTGAAGTCTTACTTTTGCATGAATTTCAAGTTCAGCGGTATTATCCGAACCGAAATCAATCTTATATCTGTCTGAATAATGCTTCGGAGTTTTACCGGTACACAGAAAATCTCCGCCCGGCAATGCAGGCCCGATACCGATAAAATTATTATTTATATGAAGAATATAGCAATTATCAGCGCTGACGGAAAACTCAAAAAATTTTATTTTTTTATCAAAGTTAAAAAATTTCTGAAAATCAGCAACACAATATTTAAATTCATCGGATTCTTTATTGGAACAGTCATAAAGTGTGTTATAAATATTTTTTTGATATTCGGGATAACGATTTTCATCAAGCCATATCCATGCCATAAAATCACCGCCTTAATTAATACTGAAAACCCGAACTCATGAGAATTCGGGTTTAAGATTTTATTCTGTAACTACACCTTCAAGGAAGTCTGTTTCAGCAACATAACCGTCTGCATCGATTCTGAATGTTTTGATTTCAAAGGGATTGAAATCCGAATAGAATCCTGCATCAGCAATGTCACAGATAATTGATGCCTTAACATATTTTCCGTCTGTTTCACAGAAACGCATAACAACATCGCCTGAGCCGTCTTCGCAGAATTTGAATGCATCAAGGCGAACATTTTCTTTGTTGACCTTAACGAAGCTCTTGTTCTGAGCGAGAGTACCCTTATGATATCCGACAGGAATTGCAACAGGCTTTGAGTTAAGAAGAGCTGCTACTCTCTGAACTCCGCTTGTTTCAGCTTCGCCTGCATGGGGATAAATCGCATATTCAAAGCGATGCATTCCTTCATCGGTATAACTGAAATCAGCTGCAGGTCTGTCTGAATAATGGTCTGCAAAAATGCAGTTGCGAAGCATTGTGAGTCTTAATGTGTTTGCAGGACAATCATAGCTGTATTTAGCGTCGCTGATAAGAGCAACACCCTTGCGGTTTTCATCGCCTGCGGTGATATCTCCCCATGTAAGTGCAGGCTCTTCTTCACCGTTGCAGGGACGTTTGATATAACCTGCGGGAATTTCATAAGTTGAAATGGGATTTGCTCCGTCAACAGTAACGGGCATTTTAAGAATTGTAAGAGGCTCCTGCCAGAGAATTCTGCACTTGACACGGAGATGCTTGCTCTCAGATGCAAGGATAAAATCCTGAGTAAGATACGATCCGTTATAGATATGCTTCACACGGACAACCGTCCTTGCAGCGCCGCATTCGATAAGCTCGATTGATTTGAGCTCCATCTTTGCAATTTCTTTATCAAACTTAAAAATATTATGCGCCCATGTGTCGGGTTCGGAATTATCGATAATTGTGGGAATGCAGAATTCACCGCCGACATATTCAGCGTTATCTTTTTTTGTAATAAGATTCTTGATACCGCCTGTTTTCTCGTCAAAAACAACCTTAAGATATTTGTTTTCGATTGTAATTCCGTCTGCAGCAACATCACTCTTATTATTCTGAAGATCATCGCAATATCCGGAATCTTCATGCCACAGCCAATAGGTTGCATAACCCATAGCGGGAACTTTTGCCATGAAAACAGTATCTTTATGTGAATCATTGGAACGTGAAGAACGGACATTCTGGAAGATAACATCTTCACCTGCGCTGTTTTCAACCTTTCTTGAAGGATGATATGTTCTGACAGGTGTTTCAACTTGAAAGGAATTGGGATTGAAAAGAATAACAGGTCTGGGGAATATAAGATTACGGCAATGATGGCGTGCCGCGGATGCAACGCTGTCTGTTACGCCGTCAAGCCATGTATCAACCATGCCTGCAATTTTAAGCATTGCCTTGTTTTCTTCATTTGCAGCAATCTTCATTGCATAGCCCATAGAATCACGGACATCGTCATAGGCTTCCATAATTGAGCATCCGCAAAGAATATCGTGGAACTGATTGAAGCAAACTTCCTGCCATGCTTTTCCGAAATCTTCGGTTGCCTTGGGAAGGTTTGTTATCTTACTGCAAACAGTATTCCATTTTTCGGCATTTGCAAGCCAGTATTCAGCTTTTCTGTTAAGCTGTTTTACCATTGATGTTGCAGAATAGCAGCCGCTTGCATGATGCTGAAGTTCATCACTCCATACAGGAAGATTGAGTTCCTTATCAGCACACATTTCTGAAAAATATTCATCGGGAGAAGAATATTCGAGCTCTTCATATCCGTTTTCTTTAAGCTCAAGAAGATAATCAAGGTCACCCTTTGTGGGGCCGCCGCCGTGGTTACCGACGCCAAAGAAGAACATCATGCCGTGACCTGTATTTTCAACTCTTTCACGGAGATTATGAAGTTCATTCTCAATGCCGTTCTTACCGTTCACACAATAACATTCAGGAATTCTGTAGGTAAGAACACGAGAACCGTCAGGACTGTCCCACCAGAAAAGATTTTCGGGAATTTCCGGATTTTCATGCATACCGGGACGCATCATAACATAGCAACGCATTCCGCCTTTGTTAAGAAGCTGGGGCATCATTGCGTTATGACCGAATGAATCAACATTATAACCTGTTTTGCATATTTCGCCGAACTTTTCATAATAATAAAGCTGGCTGTAAAGTGCCTGACGTGCAAAACTTTCTGCCGAAGGCATATTACAGTCGGGCTGAACCCACCAACCGTTTACGGGCACCCATCTGCCTTTTTTAACGAGCTTTCTGATTTCATTAAAAAGTTCAGGATCAATTTCTTCAACCCACTTATAGTATGAAGCTGATGAGCAAGTGAAAACAAGTCCTTTATATTCTTTAAGACGTTCAACAGCGCTTCTGAAGGTCTGAAGAACTTCACCGCATCCTTCCTGCCATCTCCAGAGCCAGATAGGATCAAGGTGAGCGTTGCTGACGATATGTATTTTATTATTCATTGTCGCACCTCATTAATTAAAGAATCCGTAGAATCTGCCAATCCAATATGCCATTGTATAAACATAGCAGTTTTCAACACACATGATACCGCCTGAATCTTCGTTCTTATATTCAACGGGGTCACGGTCATATTTGGCAATAAATGTTTCATCAGGAGGAAGCTGAACAGAAATTTCTTTCTTTCCGAGCCTGAGAGTTCTCACGGGAACATCGTGTCTGCCAACAAGATTTACGCCTGCTGCAAGACGGCTTGCGTTTGTTCTGTAGAACCAGCCTGCAAGCTTATCAAGGTCAGGCTTTTCGTCGGGACAAGAAATGAAATAAGGAAGGTCATAGCCGGGATTATGCTCTCTTGCCATTGAACTTCTCCATGCCTTGAAGCCCTTACGGTATTTCTTAAGGAGTTCTTCATCTGTTTCAAGAAGGCAAAGACCCCAGAACGAAAGAGTTGCAAGCATATGGTCACCGTACATGATATCTTCAGGATAATCGAAGTTCATTGAAAGGCTTGCCTGATAAAGTCTGTCAAAATGAGTCTGGCAGATATCAGCATATTTACATTCGTTAACAAGATGATTGTAGCTTTCAAGCCACTTACCCTTTTCACCCGTAATCTTCATTGTTACAAGATGATACATAAGAAGTTCTGCAGTATTGAGTGCACCGTCAACCCAACCGAATTCTGTATGGAAATACGGTTCGCTCCACTTTGCCCATGTTGTGGGTTTGCCTGTGTAGTCATGAAGTTCATATCCGTTATCGATGATATGATTCATAAGACCTTTTGCAGACATAACGATAAGCTCGTCAAGTTCGGGATCGTCGCAAGCAAGATATTCATGAGCAAAATACATATTAAGGAAATGATGAGTGATTTCATCACTTGAAGTATCTGCTTTATAAACTATTCCGTTAATTGTAAAACCGAGATCGGTATAAAGTCTTGCAAGTCTTTCGGGAACTTCTGCAGGAGCATCAATTTCATAGCCGATAATATTGTTTTCTCTTGAATGAGTTGTTTCAACAATATATGCTTTTCCGTTATTGATTCTGAAGAACAAGCCGTCATCGGGCACGGGTTCATCGGGAGTGTGATAACTTCTTGCAACAAAGCCGTCACCTCTGCAAGAAATGTGAAGAAGAAGAAGGCAAGCCTCAACAGCCTTTGTGGCAATATACTTTGCTTTGACTGTGTCAGGATGATCAACACCCTTTTCTCTCTTATATGTTGCATAGCGAAGAATTTCACCGATGGCAAAACCTGATGTGAAACTGCCGTCATTATCGGATGAACCGTAAGGAAGAATGGAATCGAGATTTCTGCCTTCTGTAAGACGCTTTTGTGCAAACATCCATCTTCTGTTTACATATTTAACTGATTCGTCAAGAAGAATATTTGCTTTTTCTTCCATACTTACGGAACGCATTTCAATATATGATGCACCTGTTGCGGTAAGCACCCAAACATTTTCGCCGTCGGGCATAATTGCTTTGATTTCGTTATCAAGCAAATCTCTCGGTGCGCTGAAAAACATAACAACATCTTCTTCGCGCTCTGCGTTTTTATCATATCTTGTGAGACCGTTTGATGCACCGAACCACTCAATATCGCCTGTTTTTGCACAGCAGGTGTAAGAACTCTTCTTTGACGGAAGAGGATAAGGGAATTCGGAAAGGTCGGGTTTTTCGTTGGTAAAAGTCATAAGCTCTGCGGGTATTTTTTCATCCCCGAGTTTGTAAACACTGCAGAATCTGCAAACATGATTACTGAGATTATAAGGTAATGACATAAGTTCACCTCTAAATAAATATATTCATATAAACTATAACAGAATATATAAATATATGCAAGATAAAATTTAATTTTAATTGTATTTACTTT
>JAZRJH010000019.1:0-2206 GCA_045645685.1 Acutalibacteraceae bacterium | reverse complement strand
ATTCCATATCGTGCATAGCGGCAGAACGTACCATAATAGCGTGAGCGTCCGCTACGTCGCAACCGATGTTATAAGATGCATCAAACTTCTTAAGACCGGTAGCGCCTATTTTATTAAGTAAAGCTATATTTTTCATGCGTGTTTCCTGTCAAATTCCTTCATAAAGTCAACAAGCTTAACAACGCCTTCCTTGGGCATAGCGTTGTAGATAGAAGCTCTCATACCGCCAACGGAACGGTGACCCTTGAGGTTAACAAAACCTGCCTTAGCGGCTTCGGAACAAAATTCCTTATCAAGGTCAGCATTACCGGTAACAAAGCAAACGTTCATAA
Organism: Acutalibacteraceae bacterium; assembly: GCA_045645685.1. Classification (GTDB taxonomy): domain Bacteria; phylum Bacillota; class Clostridia; order Oscillospirales; family Acutalibacteraceae; genus CAG-177. The sequence continues at coordinate 1,874 of JAZRJH010000019.1, read as the reverse complement.
GAGAACGGAATTCCTTCTCAGCGGTGGGCTTGAACAAAGAGGAGCTGTCAAGATAATCGTAAAGGATAGCAGCCTTTTCCTTATTCATCTGTTCCATAACTTCAAGACCGCCAAGACCAAGAAGCCATTCGTAAACAAGACCTGCGGCGTAAATGGAGTAGCAGGGGGGAGTGTTGTACATAGATTCGTTATCAGCCTGAATCTTATAATCCATGTAAACGGGGCATTCGGGTCTTGCGTTGCCGAGAAGGTCTTCACGGACGATAACAACTGTCAGACCTGCGGGAGCAACATTCTTCTGTGCACCGCCGTAGATAACGCCGTATTTTGAAACATCCATGGGCTCCGAAAGGAAGCATGACGATACATCCGCAACAAGGGGAACATTGCCTGTATCGGGAAGCTCGGCAAAACGGGTGCCGTAGATTGTGTTATTCTGGCAAATGTAGAAATAGTCTGCATCGGGAGTGAAATCAGCCTTGTTGAGTTCGGGAATGCAGGAGAAATTCTGCTCCTTTGATGAGCCTACAACCTTGATTTCGCCGTATTTCTGAGCTTCTTTATAAGCCTTTGTGGAAAACTGACCTGAAAGAACATAGTCAGCCTTACCGCTTCCGTTAAGGAAGTTGAGGGGGATAGCTGCAAACTGTGTTGAAGCACCGCCCTGACAGAAGATAACCTTATAGTTATCGGGAATATTCATAACCTCTTTGAAAAGGTCACGAGCGCCGAAGATGATTTCTTCATAAACCTTTGAACGGTGGCTCATTTCGAGAACCGACTGACCGCTGCCCTTATAGTCAAGCATCTCTGCGGCTGCTCTGTTGAGCACGCTTTCGGGAAGCATTGAAGGACCTGCTGAAAAATTATAAACTCTTGCCATTTAAAATCATCCTTCCATGAAAATTTACAATATAATATATGATTACTCTTCCGCAACTGTGATACCGATACCAAGGTCATCGAGCTGAACGCCGTCAACCGTTGCGGGACATTCTGTCATAGGCTCGCTTGCGTTCTGTACCTTCGGGTATGCGATAACATCTCTGAGAGATTCGCAACCGAGCATCTGCATAACAAGACGGTCAAGGCCGATACCCATACCGCCGTGGGGAGGTGCACCGTATTTGAACGCATCGAGAAGATAGCCGAATTTATTATGAGCCTCTTCGTCGGAAAGACCGAGAAGTGAGAAAATTCTTGCCTGAAGGTCGGGATTTGTGATTCTGATTGAACCTGAGCAAAGCTCAACGCCGTTGAGAACAAGGTCATAAGCCTTTGCTCTTACCGAGCCTTTATCTGTTTCAAGATAATCAAGGCATTCATCCATAGGTGATGTGAACGGATGATGCATTGCAACAAACTGCTGAGCATCTTCATCCCAATCAAAGAAGGGGAATTCGGTAATCCAGAGAAGATTATATTGATTTTCAGGAATAATATCAAGTTTCTTTGCAACTGCCTGACGGAGTGCGCCGAGCACTGAAAGAACGGTTGAATTTTTGCCGTCGCCGATAATAAGAACAACGTCGCCTGCTTTGGGATCTGCTTTTTCAAGAAGAGCGTTCATTTCGTCTTCGGTAAGGAACTTTGCAAATGATGATGCAACCGAGCCGTCTTCGAGAAGTCTTGCCCATGCGAGACCTTTTGCGCCGATGCCTCTTACCATTTCGGTAAGCTTGTCAATTTCTTTTCTGGTGAGGGTCTTAACAGCGTTTTTGGCTGTGATACCTCTGACACTGCCGCCGCCCTCAACTGCACTTGTGAACACGCCGAAGCCGCAATTTCTGATAGTGTCGCTCAAATCGTAAAGCTCCATACCGTAGCGTGTGTCGGGCTTGTCTGAGCCGTAGCGGTTCATTGCATCTTCATAA
>JAZRJH010000018.1:0-4185 GCA_045645685.1 Acutalibacteraceae bacterium | reverse complement strand
AAAGAATATCTTAAAGTTCCCTGTAAATCCGTCCCTGCAACATTTGATCAGAATTGTATTCTGTTCATTGAAAAAGTTGCAGAATATACTTTTGTTATGCTTGATGAATTTTCGGTGTATATATCTGATGCATTCAAATTGTTTTCCGGATTAAGCATCACAGAAAGATTTGAAAGCTTTTCAGATGCATTTGCTTCAATCGATAATTGTTATTCTGAAATATATAATCTTACAGAAATGTTTATAAATCACGTTAAATAAAGATCTTTTTGCAAGAATGACTTGACGAAAACTTCTTATTAAAATATGAGGAGGTGAAAAATATGCCGTTACCGATTCTTTCGATAATTATGATGGCAATGCAAGTTGTTTCGGAATATCTTGATAAATTGTTTAACACAACATTTTTTGTGGACTATTTCAGTGCAGAAGCATTAATTGAATTTGCTGATTGGTGGATGAGAAACGTTAACTGAAAAACGAGAAACAAAGTTTCTATTTCGGTTATCTTTAAGAAAATTAATAATACCTTTCAGGAGGTGAGAAAATGCCGTTACCGATCACTTCGATAATATTGCTTGCAATGGAATATGTTTCACGTGCATTAGATAGTTTGTTAAGCACGTCCTTCTTTACTGACTATTTTAGTGTAGAAGCATTAAACGAATTTGCTTATTGGTGGATAACAAACGGAAAATAAGTGTAATAACATTTTAAAATTTGATGTACAATTATCGGATTTATTACTGTTATGTTAATCTGATATGTATCCCCGTTTTTGATGAAATTTGGGCTAAAAACCTTGCTGAAATCATCACATAGTAATCTGTTGCAGAAGTTGTTTTAGCACCGTTTGTGTGGATAGCTGAATTATTGCAGATGATAATGGTTAAGTAACCTCCAAAGGAAGCGGTTTTGAGATGAAATCAAAAAGATTAACTGATGTTCTTACAATGATACTCTGTACCGTAATGGTGATTATGATTTTCCCCGTAACTGCCAATGCGGATATGGGTCCTAAAGCATCTGTCCGCATTTTATTTGAGAATATGGGCAATGAACTTTGCTACGGCACATTGCTTTCGAAACAAAGAACAACCGGCCCTGCAACTGTTTGGGACGGGACTGACGAAAATGCCCGTCACAATGGAAATAAAAACCATTCTAACGAAACTTTTGATTACAACATTTGGAAAGCTTTTGTGGAATATAAAGATGCAGACGGATATTACTTTTTGCAAGAGGGTTGGAAAGTAAGCGAAACAAAAAAGATCGAGTGGACTTATTATCCTCCGAATTCCTTTAAGATTCTGCTCTATTATCCCGAAACAGAAACTTTTGTTGTCAGTGGGATTTATGAAAAATATGCTTTTGACACTTATTACACTGTTGATATGAACGGTGTCAATATCGGTTCTGTAAACTATAATGAGGAACTGAGTACGGATGAGCGAATTGAAGCTTATCGTTCTTATAACTACCGTGTGGAAATAGTTTCTCTTATTTCCCGTATTCTTATAACCATAGCAATAGAAATGGTTATCGCATTACTCTTCGGATTAAGAAAAAAGAATCAGCTCTTATTGCTCATTGGGGTAAATACCGCAACACAAATTCTTCTGAATGTTCTTCTGAATATTATTAACTATCATTCGGGTGAATTAGCATTTGTTGTTTTCTATGTTCTCTTAGAAATTGTAGTATTCGTTATCGAAGCAACGATGTATAGCAGAATTCTGAAAAAGAACAGCGAGAAACCGAAACAAAAATGGTTCTATTGGCTTTATGCTCTTATTGCAAACGCTGTGTCATTTTGCTCAGGAATAATTATTGCACAGGTACTCCCGGGTATATTTTAAATGACAATAAAACTAAACAAGAAGCAAAATCGGCAGGTAACATCGCAAAAGATGTTGCCTGCCGATTATTTTAAAAAAGTGATTGTTATGATAAAACTCTTTTCAGTATGTTTCACCTCATCAATTACTATGAAAATATTACGAAATCAAATCCACTATGTAATATGCCAGATTTACTGAATTATCGGTTTCATCGGCAAAATAAATACTTTGTCCGTCTGAACTGTAAATATAAAAATACTTATCCATAAATACAATTTCAACAGAAGAACCGTCTGCATAATTTAATTTCACAATATAATTGCTGCCGTACATTGTCTGATAATCAACAGCTTCGGAATATCGGATGTCGGAGATATATGATAAAATTTTCTCTTTCTGTTCTTCGGTTACCCGTATAGGTTCCTGTTCACGAAGCAACCTTGTACTGCTGTTAATCTCAACAGATGAGATTTCTTTGCTTAAAACATCTTCCAATCTCAATTTGATTATTTGACCTGCATCATCGTTCTTTGTCGCTGATTCTTCCGATTTGATGTTTGTTCCCAAATGTTTCTGTGCATCCATACGGCAAATTTCGCTCAGACTTTCTCCATAGCTGTCAAATGAAAGTTTATACAGTTTCTTGGCTTCATCCGAGTTATCACCTTTTATCGGAACGTAGTGTTCAAGCAACGATAAGGTGCCGTCTGTGTTTTGAACAAAAGTCATAACGGCAGGTTCCGTAATCAAACCCATTGTTTCAAGTTCATTATTCTTGGTTGAATAACTTGCATAACAGGTTGTCAGATAAAGCTTTATTTTGAGATTATGTGATTCATCGGAGATTTTTTCTGACTTCAGAATTTCATATGCGGCGCAGCTGTATTCGCCCTTCATAATGCTGTCTGAATTTTTTTGTGAAATTGCCGTTTTAACTGCATTGTCAAGATGCATCTGATTGAGATAAACAGTACTGATTAATGCATCAATCTTTTCTGCATCTGCAATATCTTCCTTTGAAACCCGAACTGCAACAAGCCAACCTTCCATTGCGGTATCGCCACCTTCGGGGTCAATTTCCGCTATATTTACGGTGACTACACCCTCTGATTTTATGATGTTGTCAACTGTATATCTGTGAGCAGTTGTGGATGATGAGGTATAAGCCAGCAAAAGACTTGAGGTGTTGAAGAATTCTTCGTTATATTCTGCTTTAACTTCGTTGAATGATGGCGTATCCGAATAGGAAATATCAAAACTCATATAACCGTTCATCTTCTGCATGAATGATTGTAATTCATTTACATCTTCAATATTCACCACTGGCACGAATCGCGTTCTGTTCAGAATTGCATAAGACGGAACACCGTATGTTTCAATTATTTTACTGTAGGTATTCTCATTATAACCCACAGGTATGCAATGCCAGCTTGCCGAAAGATTTTTAACAACGGGATTTTTCTGATGCTCGTTTATAAATGCTTCAACATCGCTTTGGCGAATATCAATCTGAAAATCCCATTCATCGCTTGCGTGAAGATAGATATACATAGGCTCTTCATCAGGACCACTGCCTCCGATTAAAAGAGAGAACATTTCATCTATCTCATAGTGCCTTATATATAAACCCGAACCCGTTTCAATATATCTGAACTCTTCAAAATCCGACCATGTGAGCTTATCTTTTTTATCAGAAAGAGTTATAACGTCAGACAAAGACAGATTATTTTTGAACATTATTTCGCTTGATGTTTCATCGTCAAATCGCTTAACGAGATTCAGTTCAAAAATGCTCATTATATTACCGTTAGTGAAAAAATTAATTAAAATAGTATCGCCGTTTTTCTTTTGAATAAAAACATAATCAATAGAATTTTCATTGCTGTTTTCATTTTTTATCTCATAAACATTTGCAACACGACCAAGATAAATTGAAGCTTCATCCTGATTATTCAAAAGATTATTCATATCTTTTACGGTAAATGTTGATTCATCTAATTCGCCGATATATTCACCTTCACCATTACCGAAGTCCCTATAAACTCCACCCGATGCATTAATTGAATATGAGTTGAGATCTATCCGACTTTCTTTATCTTTACTGACAACATAACTGTAAAGACATTTGCCCGTTTCATATTTCGCATTAAAAATACTTTTGTTCTTAACAGGATTTGTCATAAAGCAAACCGCAAGAACAATGCTTAATATAACTGCAATTAAAATTACCCAAAATGCAGGCTTTTTGTAATTAAGAACAGATTTTATTCTGCTTTTAACTCCCGTTTCGCCGAAAGCAACGGGACATGCGGTTATCATCTTTCTTGGAACGCTGCAATTAAGC
>JAZRJH010000017.1:0-2851 GCA_045645685.1 Acutalibacteraceae bacterium | reverse complement strand
CTCCGTGACGAAATCAGCCTTGGCAGAGAAAACAGACACGGCAGACTCTTCAACTTCCAGCTTCGTAACGGTGAACTTTATCCCACCCATCAGCTCGGACCCATCACAAAGGTTCTCGGTATCAACAGAGGCAACAGATTTGTTTCGCTTGTTTCAATGGCAAGCAAGTCAAGAGGTCTCAATGAGTGGATTAAGAATAATAAAGGCGAGGATTACGACCTTGCAAATTACAGCTTCAACGAAGGCGATATCGTAACAACAATGCTCAAGTGTGCAAACGGCGAAACAGTTGTTCTTACTCATGACTGTTCACTTCCCAGACACTATTCCAGAGCATACCGCGTTCAGGGCACAAAGGGTATCTACATGGAAGACGGCGAATCGATTTATATCGAGGGTCAGACAAAGCACGAAGAAGGCGACTGGATGCACCATCCCGAAGATTTCGAGAGCTACCGTGAACAGTATGAACATCCCCTTTGGAAGAAATACCAGCAGGACGGCGTTCACGCAGGTCACGGCGGCATGGACTATCTTGTTCTTTCAGCGTTTGCAGAGAGTGTAAGACTCGGTGAAAAGCCTCCTATCGATGTTTATGACACAGCAGTTATGATGGCTGTTACCTGCCTTTCAGAGCAGTCAATCGCACTCGGAAGTGCACCTGTTGCATTCCCCGATTTCACAAACGGTATGTGGATAGACAGAGAACCCATCAGACGCGGCAAGTATTGCCTTGACGAAGTTTGCGAAGAATTTTTTGAAGAAAAATAATTAGGGAGATAGATTATGAAATATTATATCGGCGTTGACGGCGGCGGAACAAAAACCGCATTTGCTCTTTTTGACGAAAACAAAAATATGCTTGAAACCGTAACAGGCGCAGGCAGTAACCACGAAAATCTCGAAACCGCATTTGATGGTGCAAGCGATATCATCATGGAAGGTATCAATGCTCTTTGTGAAAAAGCAGGCATCAAGCTTTCGGATGTAAGCTTTACTCTTATGGGTCTTGCAGGTATCGACCATCCCTATCAGTACGATATCATGTGCGGAAAGCTCCGTGAAAAGGGACTCGATAATTTTGAAGTTTTCAATGACGGTTTCATCGTTGTAAAAGCAGGCGCATCAGGCAAGAGCGCAATCGGTTATAACTGCGGCACAGGCGTTTGCTGCAACGGTATCGGTCTTGACGGAAAAATGCTTCAGCTTGCAGGTCTCGGCGATTTCTCGGGTGATATCTCGGGCGGCGGCAACATCGTTATTGAGGCTTTCAGACTTGTTTATAATGAGCTTTTCCTCGGACTTGAAAAAACACTCATCACTCCTATGGTGATGGATAAATACGGCTTTAAGGACAGAGGCGAAGTTCTTGGTCTTATCGAAAAAATCGAAGGCGAAGACGGTGCAGAGCATATCAGAAACATGGTTGCTTTCTTCTTTGAAGCTGCAAAGCAGGGCGATAAGCCTGCCCGTGACTATTGCGAAAGAATGGCAATCAGGGGCGCACAGCTTATTTCAGCTCTTTCAAACGAGCTTGATTTCGGCGACGGAGAAGTAGAAGTTGTTCTTTCAGGTTCGATCAACGTTAAACTTGATAATAAATTCTATCTTGATATGCTTCTTTCAAAGGCTGAAGAATTCAGCGGCAAAAAACTTAAGTTCATCAAACTTGATGCACTCCCCGTAACGGGTTGTATCAATTGGATTATGCAGGATTATGCAGGATAAGGAGACAGATGACAATGAGAGAAATTAATGTTGCAGTAATCGGTTCGGGCAGCACATATTGCCCCGAGCTTGTAGACGGTTTTCTTAAGGCAAAGGACAGCCTTAAGCTCAAGAAAATATCCTTCATGGATATCGATGAAAGAAAAAGAAATATCGTTGGCGATCTTTGCGTAAGAATGCTCAAGAATGTCGGAGATGACTGTGAAGTTGTTTTCACAGACGATCTTGACACAGCTCTTCAGGGCGCAGACTTTGTTGTTACACAGATTCGTGTAGGCAAGCTTCCCTGCCGTCACCTTGATGAAAGCATTCCCAAGAAATATAACCTTATCGGTCAGGAAACAACAGGTATCGGCGGTTTCTTCAAGGCACAGAGAACAATCCCCGTTATCAAGAAAATCTGTGACAGAATCGAAGCTATCTGCCCCGATGCATGGCTTATCAACTTCACAAATCCCTCGGGTATTATCACCGAGTTTATTCTCAACCACACCAATGTCAAGAACATCGGTCTTTGCAATGTTCCCATCGATATGCTTGACGATGTTAAGGAAATCACAGGTGAAGACAGCGAGATTACATATGTAGGTCTTAACCACCTCAGCTGGATCACTTCAGTTAAGAAGAACGGCGAAGAGCTTCTTCCCGGTCTTATCGAAAGCGGAAACTCCCCCAAAGTTATGGCAAACATCAAGGAAGACGGTTTCTCAATCGACTGCCTCAAAACAGTTCAGGGTCTTCCCTCATCATATCTTCAGTATTACTACTGCCGCGAAGCAAAGCTTGCTCATCAGAGAGAGGACGATAAGACAAGAGCTGAGGTCTGCATGGAAATCGAAGAGCAGCTTCTTGAAATGTACCAGAACGAGGAAATCGTCACAAAGCCTGCACTTCTCGATAAGAGAGGCGGACATAAGTATTCGCTTGCAGCTGTTTCACTCATTGACTCAATCGCAAACGACAAGAAGGATGTTCATGTTGTTAATATCAAGAACAACGGCACTCTTCCCTTTATGGCTGATGATGATATCGTTGAAATTGCGGCTGTTATCGGTGCAGACGGTGCAACACCCGTTCCCGTAACAGAGAAGATCAATGACCATATCGTGGGACTTATGAGAGT
>JAZRJH010000016.1:0-2996 GCA_045645685.1 Acutalibacteraceae bacterium | reverse complement strand
TTTCCCTTTTCGTCGAAGATCTGTGTCATACCGATCTTCTTGCCGATGAGTGCTTTCTGCATATTGCTTTCCTCCTGTTAGGTTATTGGTTGACTCTTTCAAGCCAACATGACCTGCATTTGTTGAAATTAAAGTTTGATTTCGATTTCAACGCCTGCGGGAAGCTCAAGACCTGTCAGAGCTTCAACTGTCTTAGCTGAGGGTCTGATGATGTCGATAAGCCTTTTGTGTGTTCTCTGCTCAAACTGTTCGCGGCTGTCCTTGTACTTGTGAACAGCACGAAGCATGGTTACGACGTCCTTCTCTGTGGGAAGGGGAACGGGACCTGATACCTGAGCGCCTGTTCTCTTAGCTGTCTCAACTATCTTTTCCGCTGCCTTGTCAACAAGGCTGTGGTCATAGCCCTTGAGTCTGATTCTGATTTTTCCCTTAACTGCCATGTGGAACGCCTCCTTAAATGATTGGCGGGCTGCAAATTCGTGAAAACCGACCCGGGTGTTTCAACCCGTCCGATTTTAAAAACCGGAAACACATATTTCCGGGTAGCTTTCGCATTTGCACATAGTTATCCCCGCAACAAGGCCGCCCGGGAATGGCAGACCTTCAGCAAGGACACAAATCGCCCGGTTTAAAATCGGACATACTCCGCAGAAATTTCCCGCTTCGACGAGCGGCCACCTCCTGCATCAACGCATATCTGCATGGTTTTCTGTTGCTTTCGGGCATACTAACCCCTTTTCCAGAAACCGTGCCTTGTTATAATAACATCATATGTCAATATTGTCAATACTTTTTTTCAACTTTTTTCTAAAAATTTTTGCCCGAAAACCTAAGCGTATCAAGGGTTTTGACGCTTTACCGCAGTGAAACGATATTCCGCCGAAAAGCACATATATAAAAGGTATATATAATATATATGTACCACCACAAGATGATGTGGACGGTATATTCTGCCTCCCCAACGGGCAGAAAATAAAAAATCTTGCCTTTATCAAAAAAATATGGTAAAATAGCTTCAACTCGCAACGCGAAAGGAGAATTTTTATGATAGGTCTCGGCAAATGGGCGTGTAATGTCAACACAATGTTTTTCTCAGGTGAAGTCAAGATAAATGTTTTTGATAACAACGGCGAATACGGTTTTGAGCTTGACATTCCCGGAATTGATATCCCCGACATCGAAATCAAGAGCGTTGAAGAAGACGACGATTCGATTTTTGCAGTTACAAGAACATCTCTTCTCCCCGGCAAGGATATTGAACTCACAATCACCTTTGACGAAGACGAATTTGACGGATTCCTTAAAATCCCCTACATCGGCAAGGTTAAGTTTAAAGACGGCCACAGAATTGAAGAATAAAAAAATGAGCTTGCACTAAAAAGTGCAGGCTTTTTTATTTTTTATGCAACAAAAATCCGTTTTTTGAACACTAATAGACAGAAACATGAAAGAAGGGACAAAAGATGGTATTCTTTGCTGCAATAATTCTTGTTCTCACTCTCGGATTAAGTATTTCGTGTGCAAAAGGATGCACTTTTAATTCTGTAAGCGACGGGGACAACGAATAAAGAAAAGGCTTGTGCGAAAATGCACAAGCCTTTTTGCTTTTAATTATTTGTAAAGAGGACCGTAGGTTTCGCAAGCTCTGAAGTCTGCGCCTTCGAGATCCTTTGTTCCGAATGCGCCCCAGCAAGCAGGACGGAAAATCTTTTCATCGGAAACGTTGTGAAGAGCTACGGGGATACGGAGCATTGATGCCATTGTGATGATATCAGCACCGATGTGGCCGTAGGAGATAGCGCCGTGGTTTGCACCCCAGTTATTCATGAGGTCGTAAGCCGACTTGAATGCGCCTTCGCCTGTGCATCTGGGTGCGAACCATGTGCAGGGCCATGTGTAGTCTGTTCTCTTCCAGATAGCGTCTGAAACTTCGTCGGGAAGGTTAACAGTCCAGCCTTCAACAATCTGAAGAACGGGACCGAGACCCTTAACAAGGTTAAGACGGATCATTGTTGCAGGCATTTCAGCTCTTGTGAGGAAACGTGATGAATATCCGCCGCCTCTGAAGTAGCCGTTGTCAGCTGCGTTCCATGTTGTTGCTTCAAGAATCTTTTCTGCATCTTCTTCAGTAACGTTGTACCATTCTTTCATGATACCGTTGCCGTTTTCGTCCTTAACTTCGCCGCAAGCGTCAAGGCAGCAAGCACCGGAGTTGATAAGGTGGATAAATCCGCCTGCTTCCTTTGCCTTGCCTTCGATATCATAGCCTGTAACTCTCTTAACAGCGTCTGCACTCCAATGAGTACGAACGTCAGCAAACATCTGCGGTCTGTTTGTGAGCAATTTCATGAAGAGCATACCGATACCGTTGAGAACGTCGTTCTCAGTTGCAAGGATATAGGGCTCTCTTACGCCTTCCCAGTCAAATGAAGTGTTGAGAAGTGCTTCTGCGAAGTCAGCGTTGGGATAGAAGTCTGTCCACTGTCTCTGACCCTGGAAGCCTGCTGCGATTGCGTTGTGACCAACCATTTCTTCTTCGCAGCCTTCGGGAAGATTTTCGTTGCCGTTCATGAGGTCCTTGATGATACACATCATCTTAACAACGAATTCCCAATCCTTTTCTTTCTCTTCGTCGCTCTTCTTTACGAAGTCGGGGTTCTTATCGAAACCTTCCTTGCACTTTGCCTTTGTCCATGCGAGAGCCTTCTGGAATTCAGCTTCGTCATAGATGCCTTCGGACATTCGGCGGATAACTTCAACCTCGTCAACGGATTCAACTCTCATGCCGAGATATTCTTCGATGAAATCGGGGTCGATAACTGAACCTGCAATACCCATGCAGGTTGAACCGATCTGAAGATAGCTCTTGCCTCTCATTGTTGCAACTGCAACTGCTGAGCGTGCGAAACGAAGGAGCTTTTCCTTAACGTCATCGGGCATTGTTGTGTCGTCAGCATCCTGAACGTCTTTACCGTAAATGCCGAATGCGGGGAGAC
>JAZRJH010000015.1:0-8196 GCA_045645685.1 Acutalibacteraceae bacterium | reverse complement strand
TCAATCTGTGTGAATTCGGGCTGACGGTCTGCACGAAGGTCTTCGTCACGGAAGCAGCGTGCAATCTGCATGTATCTGTCAAAGCCTGCAACCATTGAAAGCTGCTTATAAAGCTGGGGTGACTGGGGGAGAGCATAGAACTTGCCCTTGTGGATACGGCTGGGAACAAGATAGTCTCTTGCGCCTTCGGGAGTTGACTTGATAAGAATGGGAGTTTCGATTTCGATGAAGCCGTTTTCATCAAAATAGTCACGGGTGATTTTTGTTATCTTGTGACGCAGAAGAATGTTCTTCTGAAGGTCGGGTCTGCGAAGGTCAAGATAACGGTGCTTAAGTCTTGTAAGCTCTGCTGTCTGGCAGTCTTCGATGATTTCAAACGGGGGAGTTTCGCTCTTTGCAAGAAGTCGGAGATCTGTAACTTCGATTTCGATTTCACCTGTGGGGATTTCTGTGTTCTTTGCGGAGCGTTCTCTTACAACGCCCTGAGCCATAAGAACATATTCGCTTCTTGCGGAAGATGCCTTTTCGAAAATATCCTTTGCGGTTGATTCATCGAAAGCGAGCTGAACGATGCCTTCTCTGTCTCTCAAATCAATGAAAATAAGTGCGCCGAGGTCTCTCTGGCGCTGAACCCAGCCTGCAACGGTAACTGTTTTGCCTGCGTCGGAAAGACGAAGGTCGCCGCAGTAATGGGTTCTCTTAAGACCTGTCATAAAATCCATTTTTATTTACCTCATTTATCAGAAATTAAGCAATCCTGAAAGGTCAACGCCTTCAAGGTTGAGTGTTTCGCCGAGAGCGGCTGTTGCTTCACGGACAAGGAATTCCATGAAGTTTTCGCCGAGGTCTGCAAGCTCTGCTTCGTTTGCTTCGCCTGTAGCCATGTTTTTGATTTTTGCTTTGCCTTCGGCGATTTCGTTATCACCGAGAACCATTGTATATTTTGCGCCGATTTTGTCGGCAAATTTCATCTGTGCTTTGAGAGATCTGCCCACAACGTCTGTCTGAGCTGAAACGCCGTTTGCACGAAGATCGGAAACGATTCTCATTGCTTCAAGAGAAGCTGCATCGCCCATGGGAGCAATATAAAGATCGCAGCTTGAAGGTTCGGGAATTTCGATATCCTGAGCCTTGAGAAGGAGAAGAAGTCTTTCAATGCCCATTCCGAAGCCGAGAGCAGGAGTGTGGGGGCCGCCGAGCTCTTCAACAAGACCGTCATATCTTCCGCCGCCGCAAACAGTACCCTGCGCGCCGATTTCGGTTGAAACAAATTCAAAAACGGTTCTTGAATAGTAGTCAAGACCTCTTACGATTTTGGGATTTACGGTGTATTCGATGTTCATCACATCAAGATATTTCTTGACGCTTTCAAAGTGAGCTTTACATTCGTCGCATACATAGTCGAGAATAACGGGAGCATCCTTTGTGATTTCCTGACAAACGGGGCTCTTGCAGTCAAGGATTCTCATGGGATTCTTTTCGAGTCTTTCAAGACAAGTTCCGCAGAGATTTTCTTTCTTTGACTCAAAATATTCCTTGAGAGCGTTATGATAATTCTTTCGGCATTCGGGGCAGCCGATTGAGTTGATTTCAAGTTTAAGGTTCTGTACGCCGAGAAATGCGAAGATTTCGTTTGCAACGGAGATTACTTCCGCGTCAGCGGCGGGAGCGCCTGCACCGAAAACTTCAACGCCGAACTGATGGAATTCACGGAGTCTGCCTGCCTGAGGCTTCTCGTAGCGGTAGCATGATGTGAGATAGCACATCTTTGAGGGGAGAGCTTCGTTGAAAAGACCGTGTTCAAGGAACGCTCTTACCGCACCTGCGGTTCCTTCGGGGCGAAGAGTGATTGAACGCTCGCCTTTATCGTTGAAGGTGTACATTTCTTTCTGAACAACGTCGGTTGTTTCGCCAACGCCTCTCTGGAAAAGCTCGGTGTGTTCAAAAACGGGAGTTCTGACTTCTCTGAATCCGAATTTTGAAGCAATATCAAGCATTGTTGACTCGATAAACTGGTTTTTATAGCTGTCTGCAGGGAGCAAATCCTGCGTTCCTTTAACAGCTTTTGTTACTAAAGCCATAGTTTTTCTTCCTTTTTAGACTTATAATTTATTTTGCAAAAAAGGAGCCGCCGTTATAAGCGACTCCTAAAAAATCACAGGGCTGCCCTGAGGAGTGCCTCTCGAAGATTAAATCTTCTTGGGATTGACGATTTCGCGCCAGTCCAGATCTCCTCTGGCAAGTGAATGAATCAGAGCTTCCGCTGTTGCGATATTTGTTGCAACAGGGACATTGTGTACATCGCACAGCCTGAGAAGCGTTGCTTCGTTAGGCTCGTGAGGCTTTGCGGTCAAAGGATCACGGAAAAGAAGAAGGACGTCGATTTCGTTGCAAGCGATTCTCGATGCAATCTGTTCGTCTCCGCCCTGAATTCCGCTCAGGAAACGGGTGATGTCAAGACCGGTTGCTTCAGCAACGACTTTGCCGGTTGTTCCCGTTGCATAAAGGTTATGACGGCTCAGAATTCCGCAGTAAGCAATGCAGAACTCGGTCATAAGTTCCTTTTTGGCATCGTGTGCAATTAAAGCAATGTTCAAAAAATCAACCCCTTTTTACCTTTTACCCTAAAATAATAACAAATATTATTTAATACTGCAAGTGGTTTTCGGATAATTTTTAACAAAATTATTCATTATTTTCGCCTGAAATTTCTTCCTCGGAATTATCAGAAACTTCTTCGCCGTCATTCTTGACGGAAACAACTGTGATGAGCTTTTCGCCTTCGGTAACTTTCATCACGCGGACACCCTTTGAAGGTCTTGCGCAAAGGCGGACTGTTTCAAGGGGAATTCGGATTATGATGCCGTCGGAAGCGATGAGCATAAGGTCGTCTTCGGGGTCAACAACTTCGATTGCGGCAACGTCGCCGTATTTTGCAACATGGTAGTTGGTAAGACCCGAACCGCCTCTGTTCTGAAGTCTGTAATCTTCAATATCGCTGAGTCTGCCGTAGCCTGTTTCGCTGACGGTGAGAACCTTTTTGCCTTCGGTAAGAATATCCATGCCGATAACGCAGTCGCCGTCCTTGAGCTTAAGAGCCTTAACGCCTCTTGCTGTTCGTCCGATAACTCTTGCATCGTCTTCACGGAATGCGATGGACATACCCTTTTTGGTTGCGATGATGAGGTTTTCGCCGCCTTCTGTGAGCTTGACCCAGACAAGTTCGTCATCGTCATCAAGGTTGATTGCGATAACACCGTTGCGGCGCACATTCTTATATGCATCGAGTTCGGTACGCTTGATGATACCGTTTCTTGTGAGCATGCAGAGGAAGTAGTTATCTTCGCCGAATTCGGGAACTCTGATCATTGCTGAAACACGTTCGCCGTCTTCAAGGGGAAGAAGGTTGACGATGTTCATGCCGCGGCTCTGACGTGAGCCTTCGGGAATTTCGTAACCCTTGAGTCTGTATGTCTTGCCCTTCGTTGTGAAGAACATGATGTAGTCATGAGTGGAGCAGGTGAACATTGTTTTAACAATATCTTCGTCTCTTCTTGTGAGACCCTTGACACCTCTGCCGCCTCTTCTCTGCTGCTTGTATTCATCCATGGGAATACGCTTGATATAACCCATGTCTGTGAGTGTGAATACGCAGGTTTCTTCGGGGATAAGGTCTTCGATATCAACTTCGCCCGAAACGTTGACGATTTCAGTTTTTCTTTCGTCAGCGAATTTATCACGGACAGCCATTGCTTCTGTCTTGACGATTTCAAGAACCTTTGATTCGTCTGCGAGAATTTCAAGGAATTCAGCGATTTTTGCCTTGAGTTCATCAAGTTCATTCTGAATCTTGAGAATTTCAAGACCTGCTAACTGACCGAGACGGAAAGCAACGATAGCTGCTGCCTGGGGTTCGTCAAATTCGAACTTGTCCATAAGAGCCTGCTTTGCTTCTGCCTGACCGCCCTTACAAGCTCTGATTGTTGCAATGATATCGTCAACAATATCAATAGCCTTTGCAAGACCTTCAAGGATATGTGCTCTGTCCTGAGCCTTTTTGAGATCATATCTTGTTCTGCGGGTGATAACTTCCTGCTGGAACCTGATATAGTGACCGAGAACTTCCTTGAGAGTGAGCTGCTTGGGTTCGCCGTTAACGAGAGCGATCATGATTACGCCGAAGGTTGTCTGAAGCTGTGTGAAGCTGAAAAGCTTGTTGAGAACAACCTGCGGATTAGCGTCTCTCTTAAGGTCGATGGAGATGAGCATACCCTTCTTGTTTGAGTAGTCGTTAACGTCGGATATGCCTTCGATTCTCTTTTCTTTAACAAGGTCTGCAATGCTTTCGATGAGCTTTGCTTTGTTGACCATATAAGGAATTTCAGTTACCTGAATTTCGAATCTGCCGTTTTTCTTTTCAACGATTTCAGCCTTTGCACGAAGAGTGATTTTGCCTCTGCCCGTGCCGTAAGCCGCTCTGATACCCGCTCTGCCCATGATAACGCCCTTTGTGGGGAAGTCGGGTCCCTGGATATGCTCCATAAGACCTTCAAGGCTGATGTCGGGATCGTCAATCATTGCGCACATTCCGTCAACAACTTCGCCGAGATTGTGGGGCGGAATGTTGGTTGCCATACCGACGGCGATACCTACCGAACCGTTTACAAGAAGATTGGGGAATCTTGAAGGAAGAACAACGGGTTCTTTAAGACGGTCATCGTAGTTTGTTGTGAAATCAACGGTATCCTTGTCGATATCGGTGAGCATACGAAGAGCCATTTTGCTCATTCTTGATTCTGTGTAACGGTATGCAGCAGGGGGGTCGCCGTCAACAGAACCGAAGTTACCGTGACCGTCAACGAGAGTGTATCTCATTGAGAAGCTCTGTGCAAGACGAACCATTGCATCGTAAACAGATGCGTCACCGTGGGGATGGTATCTGCCGAGAACGGAACCGACGGTATCGGCGCACTTTCTGTATGCCTTGTCGGGTGTAAGTCCGTTTTCGTGCATTGTGTAAAGAATTCTTCTGTGAACAGGTTTAAGACCGTCTCTTACATCGGGAAGAGCACGGGATGTGATAACCGACATAGAATAGTCAAGAAAAGCCTGACGTACTTCTTTGTTGAGGTCAACATTAATAATTTTCTGGGTGTCTCTTGCGTCACCGAAATTACTCATTTTCAATCAGTCCTTTCTTAAAATTAAATGTCGAGATTTGAAACGAATTTAGCGTTCTGCTCAATGAACTCACGGCGGGGTTCAACCTTGTCGCCCATGAGAATGGAGAATGTTTCGTCTGCCTTTTCGGCATCTTCAACAGTCACACGGAGCATAACTCTTGTTGCGGGGTCCATAGTGGTTTCCCAGAGCTGCTCGGGGTCCATTTCACCAAGACCTTTGTATCGCTGGATATCGCAGCTTCCGCCGAATTCTTCGATTTTCTGATCTCTTTCTTCGTCGGAGAATGCATAGGCAAACTTCTTGCCCTTGCTGATTTTGAACAGAGGGGGCTGTGCAAGGAACACATGACCTTCTTCGATAAGGGGACGCATATAGCGGAAGAAGAAGGTGAGAAGAAGTGTTCTGATATGAGCACCGTCAACGTCGGCATCGGCCATGATAACAACTTTTTCGTAACGGATTTTGCTGATATCGAAATCGTCACCGATACCTGTTCCGAGAGCCATAACAACGGGCTGGAGCTTTTCGTTGCCGATAACTCTGTCAAGGCGTGCCTTTTCAACGTTGAGCATTTTACCCCAGAGGGGAAGAATTGCCTGATAAGTACGGTCTCTGCCTTCTTTTGCAGAACCGCCCGCAGAGTCACCCTCTACGATGTAAATCTCGGTGCCTTCCGCCTGCTTTTCGGTGCAGTCGGCGAGCTTACCGGGAAGTGAGTTGCCTTCGAGAACGGACTTTCTTCTTGCAAGTTCACGGGCTTTTCTTGCGGCTTCTCTTGCTCTTGCGGCATGGAGTGCCTTTGAGAAAATAGCCTTTGCAACAGAAGGAT
Source organism: Acutalibacteraceae bacterium (assembly GCA_045645685.1). GTDB lineage: Bacteria > Bacillota > Clostridia > Oscillospirales > Acutalibacteraceae > CAG-177. The sequence continues at coordinate 2,183 of JAZRJH010000015.1, read as the reverse complement.
TCTCTTCGAAATATGTCATGAGCTTATCGTAAACAAGAGCATTCACAAGAGTCTGGATGTCTGTGTTACCGAGCTTGCCCTTTGTCTGACCTTCGAACTGAGCTTCCGTGAGCTTGACGGAGATGATGGCTGTGAGACCTTCTCTTACGTCGTCGCCCGAGAGTTTCTTATCGCCGTCTTTGAGAATGTTATATTTTTTGCCGTAGTCATTGAAAACACGGGTAAGAGCGTTCTTGAAACCTGTTTCATGAGTACCGCCGTCAACAGTACGGACGTTGTTGGCAAATGAAAGAATTGTTTCGTTGTAGCTGTCATTATAAAGAAGAGCAACTTCTGCATATCTGTCGCCCTTTGCGCCCGAGAAATGAACGGGTTCTTCGTGAAGGGGAGTGAGACCCTTGATTGCGGTCTGATGCAATGCAAATGATGAAAGACCGCCTTCGAAGCAGTATTCACGCTCAATGATGTTTTCGGGGTCGCGGCTGTCCTTGAGAGTGATTGAAAGACCTGCATTAAGGAATGCCGATTCACGGAGTCTTCTTTCGAGAGTTTCGAAATCATAAACGGTTGTTTCCTGGAAAATCAGGGGATCTGCCTTGAAACGGATGAATGTACCTGTTTCGTCTGTGTCGCCGACGATTTCAAGCTCTGTTTCAATGTTACCGCCCTTGACGAAACGCTGACGGTGAACGTGGCCTGCCTGCGAAACTTCAACTTCGAACCATTCGGAAAGAGCGTTAACAACCGACGAACCGACGCCGTGGAGACCGCCCGATACTTTGTATCCGCCGCCGCCGAATTTACCGCCTGCATGGAGAACGGTGAGAACAACGGTAACGGAAGGCATACCCATTTTTTCGTTCATACCGACGGGGATTCCTCGTCCGTTATCCCGGACAGAGATTATGTCGCCCTTTTCAATTTCAACTTCAATGTGGGTACAGTAGCCTGCGAGAGCTTCGTCGATGGAGTTGTCCACGATTTCGTAAACAAGGTGATGAAGTCCTCTGGGGCCTGTTGAACCGATATACATACCGGGTCTTTTGCGAACAGCTTCAAGACCTTCGAGAACCTGAATCTGGCCTGCGCCGTATTCTTCGGTAACGGCGGTGTCTATTTCTTCGGAATCGCCTTCAAACACGGGAACTGCTTCTTCGGTTTCGGGAACGTTTTCGAGAATTTCGTTATTGTTCTGAATATCCAAATCTATCACCTTAATTTCCAAGCATGGACATCATGCCTTTTTTCTTTGCTTTTCCGGGCTTATATTTGGGCGGATTCTCAAGGCGCATCTTTGCGCTTTTTCCGCCTGTTGAAGCGAGATATTTATTAACGCTGATAACGGGGCTCATCATATCGTCGCACATATAGTCAACACAAGCGGCGAGCATTTCCTGATCGTTGTTCATTGCGCCGAGAATTGTTACTGCGATAAGGCTCTGAACTTCGTTTGTTCCGTCTTCGTAAATATCGTTGAGAAGGTTGAAGAGCTTTCTCATCTTCACGGGGTCGTTTTCTTTGATTGTTGCAAGAGCAACGGGCGTTCCGTGATTAACAAAGAAATCTTCGGGAAGGAACTGACCGTATTTCTCGCAGTTTGCCTTGTATTCTTCACGAAGCTCGGGATAGATTGCGGTGAAACGGTTTGCGAGAGTGTTGGGGTCATAGGAAACAGCACCGCTCTTTGCAGCCGCCTTTGAAACGGGCTGGGGAAGCTTCTGCTTTGTGGGTTTCTGTGTTTTTGTTCCGAAATGTTCAACGAGAGTTTCGCTGAATTCGTTCACAATGTATTTAACATCCTTGCCGTCTGCGGTTTCCGCATCGAGAAGCGAAAGTGAAATCTGCGAAAAGTCGCTGCTGAGAATTTCGCCTTCTTTTGCTGCGCCGAGAAGCGAGATTTTGTTGTTGAAATGTTCAAGCCTAAGAGCTTTATTTTCGCCCTTGTATTCGATGATGATTCTGCCCGAATCGGTAACTGCGGGAAGCTCGCCCTTTTCAACACCGTCGGGTATGATTGCTGCGAATCCGCATTCGGTGAGTGTTGCGCTCAGACCGGTTGTGATGTCGGTCAGAACTGAATAAATATCAGCCATAATAAAACTCCTTTGCCGATGAAAAATTTTAGCTATTATACATCCGGAATTATATCACATCAAAAATGATTTATTGTTCCAGAAAAGAAT
>JAZRJH010000014.1:0-11358 GCA_045645685.1 Acutalibacteraceae bacterium | reverse complement strand
AGTTGAACACAAGGAATGAAAGACCCTTTTCCATTCTCTGCTTATAGCATTCTGCACGGAGCATATTATTAACTGAGAAGCAAGCACCTACTTCACGAAGAACATCAACATAGTTGAGATCGAGAAGCCAATCAGCGTTGTTGATAAGCATAGCCTTGCCTTCGCTGAAATCAATGAAACGGCTCATCTGCTTTTTGAAGCAGTCAACGTTGTGCTGAATTGTTTCCTTTGTAAGCACCTGACGAAGGTCGCTTCTGCCTGAAGGGTCACCAATCATGCCTGTGCCGCCGCCGAGAAGAGCGATGGGCTTGTTGCCTGCCATCTGAAGTCTCTTCATAAGGCAAAGAGCCATGAAGTGACCTACATGGAGACTGTCTGCTGTGGGGTCAAAACCGATATAAAAAACAGCCTTGCCGTTGTTGATAAGCTCTCTGATTTCTTTTTCGTCTGTTACCTGTGCAATAAGTCCTCTTGCAACAAGTTCTTCATAAATCTGCATTTTATTACATCCTTTCGGTATTATTTACAACTTATAAAATATACATTATTATGTTATGATTTGTCAAGTGCATTAAACCATTCTTCGGCGATAAGCATATGACCCGCTATGGTCGGATGAGTGCCGTCCCATATGAAATATTCTGTTCTTGACCTTTTTGCATTCTCCATGATCTTATCATAAAGCGGAACGAAAATGCATCCGAAATCTTCAGCAATCTTCGTGGCAACATCCCTGATTTTTTTGTTGACTTCCAGACGGTAGACAACGGAATCTTCGGGATCGTTAGTATCGGGACGCTCAAACGGACCTTCAACTGACTCGGGATGCGGAGTGAATTCATAGGGATGCTCCGATTTTTCAAGCGGACAGTAAAACGGTTCACAAAGAATGATTTTTATATCTCCGAGCTCTTTTCTTGTGAGTTCAAGGACAGCTCTCAAGCCCGTTTCATAACGGTCTTTAGCCTGCTCGGGAGAAAGACCGTTAAAGTAACCGTATGTTCCTTCGTTGACCCCCACAAGAATATTCAGAACGGTTGGTTTGTTTATGATAACATCGTTATACCATTTATCAAGCAAATCAACCGCATTTTCGCCCGAATATCCCTTGTTGATAAACTTCGGCATATTCTCCGCATTTTCAAGAGCAAGTTTTGATGCGATTATATACTGAAACCCGTGACCCATAATATGGTTGCAATCCATGCATTTGCCACGGTTTCCGTCGGTTATTGAGTCGCCCGAAAAAAGCACAACATCGTTTTTATCCAGCTTCATTATCTCAACTCCTTGAGAACTTCATAGGAGTTTCTTGCATCCGATTCAAAATCGATAACATCGGCTTCAATCGAGCAATGCTCAACACCAACCGCTTTGAGCGAATCAACAAAACTTGATTGAGCAAATTTATCACCGATCACGGGATATGTTCTCTTTTTTCCGAATGCAGGATCGGGGTCGGGATTTGATGTGTGTGCATGAACCATCCAGCCTTTATAATCGAGCAGACTTTCCATGCTTTCGTTCTGCACAAACATATGAGCCACATCGGCAAGCACCTTAACATAAGGCGAATCAACTGCCTTTGCAACTTCAACGCCGTCGGCAACGGTATTGATTGCATTGCATTCTTCGGGGCGGAGCGGTTCAATTGCGATTGCTATATCATATTTTTCAGCAAGGGGCACAACATGATTCCTGAGAAAATCAATTATCTCTGCCCTGCCTTCTTCAAGGGTCATTCCGTCGGGGATTCTTCTTGCTGCGGATGAACCGAAAACAAGATATTCAAGACCGAGATAGGAAGCATTTTCAAAAAGCCTTGCAAGATATTCATCAATCTCGGCATAATTCTTTTCTTCGCCCACAACACGAAGACCGATGAAACAGTTTGCCGCAACAACAGGAAGCCCCGTTGCTTTCATCTCATCGAGATATGCTTTGTCTTTTCTTGCAATTTCCTGGCAATGGCTTTCGGCATAGTCATAGCCGAGAGCCTTGATATATTTCATTTTTTCAATATCTGTTCCTACACATACTCCGAATTTCATTTCAAGTCTCCTTTGCATTGAGAAGTAATTCTTTTGCTGTTTCTATCTGCAAAGCGGTGAGATTTCCGCCTGCTGTTATCCTTGCAATTTCAGCGGCTCTGCCGTCAAAATCAAGGGTATCTATCTTCGTATAAGTTTTTTCATCATCAACAGATTTGCTGATTTTCATGTGTTTATCAGCCTGAGCGGCAATTCGTGCAAGATGGGTTACGCAGATAACCTGCCTGCCCTTTGAAACCTCATAAAGTTTAAGGGCGATTTTCTCCGCCGCAGAACCGCTGACTCCCGTGTCAATTTCGTCGAAAATGAGAGTTGAAATATTGTCCTTATCGGAAAGAACATTCTTTATGGCAAGCATGATTCTTGAAAGCTCACCGCCCGAAGCGATTTTTGAAATTGCTTTGGGTTCCTGACCGGGGTTTGCGCTGATAAGGAATTCAATTGCATCCGCACCCTTTGATGTGAGAGCAGTTGCTTTTCTGTCAACAACAAATGTAACCTTTGGCATATCAAGGAATTCAAGCTCAGCTTTGACCTGCTTTTCAAATTCCTTTGCCGCAATCAATCGGCTTTCCGTAAGATTTGCGGAAAGCACTTTTATTTTGTCCGAAAGAGCATAAAGTCTTTCTTCAAGATCTGCTATTCTTTCATCAGAAACTTCAATGGCATTTCTCTCTTCAACCGCCTTTTCAAGGCAATCGAGAATATCACTTTCGTTTGCGCCGTATTTCATTGATATTCTGTAAAGAAAATCAAGCCTTTCGTTAATCTGAGTGAGTCTTTCGGGGCTGAAATCAAAACTGTTTATAAGCTCTCTGACAAGTGCGGAAACATCGGAAAGTTCATATGTAACGGCACGCATATTCTTTGCGGCATCCTTTGCGCCGTCAAAGAATTTCGAAGCTGTGTCAAGCTCATGGGCGCAATCCTCCGCCCCCGTCATAAGACCGTTATCATCGGTAAGAGCCGCATATGCTTTTTCAAGAGATTTTATAACTCGACCGCTGTTCTGAAGAAGTTCTTTTTCTTTTGAGAGTTCTTCTCTTTCACCTATGCGGATATCGGCATCGGTGATTTCTTTTATCTGAAAATTGAGATAATCAAGTCTGGCAGCCTTTTCATCCCTTGTGTCATAGAGTGAATCAAGCTCTTTTTTTACGGAAACAAGTTCGGTAAAAACTTTTCTGTATTCACTTCTCAAGGTCTGATTCTCGGCAAGAAGATCGATAAAACCGCAGTGCTTCTCGGGCGACAAAAGCGCCTGACTGTCATGCTGACCGTGGATATTGATAAGACCCGAACCGATTTCTTTGAGAGCGGAAACCGTTACAGGACAGCCGTTTATGCGGCATGAATTCTTGCCCGAATGGCTGAGTGAACGGCTCAGAACAAGAGTTTTATCGGGCATTTTATCAACGCCCATTTCATCGAGAATGCTCTCTGTTTCTGCATTGATATCCGAAAATGTTGCAAAAACCTTTGCACTTTCCGAACCCGAACGGATAAGCTCTCTTGATGTTCTTTCGCCGAGAACCGCATTGATTGAGTCAATAACGATAGACTTACCCGCACCCGTTTCGCCCGTCATAACGTTCAGACCCGAGTCAAATTCAATCTCCGCACTTTCGATTACGGCTATATTTTCGATTTTCAGACCGACTAACATATCTTTCTGTTCCCTTCAAAATCAAAGAAGCTCTGCAATAGCCTCTTTCATGCTGTTTGCAAGTTCAGGTGTTCTGCAAAGTGCAAAAATAGTGTCATCACCGGCAAGAGTGCCTACAAGACCGTCCCAATGCATGGAATCAAGAGCCGCACAGGCAGCCTGAGCCATACCCGTGTAGCATTTGATAACAAGGGTGTTGCCTGCATAATCGGCAGAAATAACGGAATGATTGAAGATGCTTCTGTATTTTCCGAGAAGCTCACCTGATTCGCCGTTATCAACCGCATAACGGCTTCTGCCCATTTCATCAACCTTTTTGATAAGGCGCAAATCCTTGATATCTCTTGAAATGGTTGCCTGAGTTGTGTCAAAACCTTCCTTGCGAAGCATTTCAAGAAGATCAGTCTGGGTTGAGAGACAGTTTTCTTCGATCAATCTGATTATCGCTTCATGTCTTTTCTTTTTCACGGTTATCATCCTTTCAAAGCCCGTTTATCGTCTCTGGGCTAACTTTTTATATAAGATGTCGATAAAATTATCCGACTTGATTCTGATAAAATCTGCCGTAAGCACAGCTCTTGAAATTTCCGCACGCCATCCTGCAGGAATAACAACAGGCTCTGCACCGTCATTTGAAATGCAAAGCGGATTATCTTCCGCAGACTCAACGCTTATAACGGCATCGGGTCTGAAAATAAGCGAACGGTCAACAAGAGAATGGGGGCAAAGCGGAGTCAGGAGTATGCTTTCAAGCTCGGGATCAACAATCGGACCGCCTGCCGAAAGCGAATAGGCAGTTGAACCCGTCGGAGTTGAAACAAGCACACCGTCGCAGAGATAGCTGTTGAACTTTTTGCCGTCAAGGGAAACATCAATAGCGGTCATTCTCTGTTTTTCTTCATTGGTAACAAGGCAATCGTTGACGCAATATCCCTTATCGGTCACATTGCCTTCCTTGTCGATAATCTTTGTTCTGAGCAGAAGTCTTTTGTCGAGAGTGTAGTCCCCTTCAATAAGCCTTGAAAGAAGATTAAGCTCGTTATCTTCAAGACCTGCCATGAATGCAAGTCTGCCTGCATTGATTCCGAGAATAGGTTTCTTTTCTGTTACGGCAAGTTTTGCGGCGTGGATAATCGAACCGTCACCGCCGATTGCAATCACTGCGTCGCAAAAAGCAACAGCCTCTTCCGTTGGAAGAAAGCCTGCTCCCGTAAATTCAAATTCCTTTTTATACTCCGAAGGAAAATAATATTCTGCACCGAGTTCCTTCAGTCTTTCGCATATGCCCGTGGTAACATCGAATGCTTCCTTGCGGGTCAGATTCGGCATAAGAACAATTTTCATTTTCTTACCCCTTATTTATCAAGATTTTCGTGTGAACGCTCAACAAGTTCTTCAACAGAACCTTCCCAGAGCATTTCACCGTTTTCACATTTTTCTATGTACATAAGATATTCAATGTTGCCTTCAGGCCCTTTTATGGGTGAAAAATCAACTCCGAGAACTCTGAATCCGTTTTCAGCGGCAAACGATGTTATGTTGCGGACAACATCTTCATGCACGCTTTTATCACGGACAACACCCTTTTTGCCTATGTTTTCTTTGCCTGCCTCAAACTGGGGTTTGATAAGGCACACGGAATGGCCGCCGTTTTTCAGAAGTGTATGCATTACGGGAAGAATGAGTTTCAATGATATGAAAGAAACATCAACGCTTGCAAAATCAACTTCATCAGGCACTTGCTCACGGGTGACATATCTGAAATTTGTTCTTTCAAGATTGACCACTCTTTCGTCGCAGCGGAGTTTCCATGCAAGCTGACCGTAGCCGACATCAATCGCAAAAACCTTGCTTGCGCCGTTGGTGAGCATACAGTCTGTGAATCCGCCTGTTGATGCACCGATATCCATACAAATGCAGTTGTTCAGGTCAAGTCCGAAACTCTTGACAGCTTTGTCCAGTTTGAGACCGCCGCGGCTGACAAAAGGATTGACAGCGCCTCTGACCTCAATAACATCTGTTTCTTTTATATTCACGCCGCCCTTGAGAGCCTTCTGACCGTTGAGATAAACACTCCCTGCCATAATCATAGCCTTTGCTTTTTCTCTTGTTTCGGCATATCCTCTTTCAAAAACGGCAACATCGAGCCGCATCTTATCACTCATAATTAAACCTCTTTTTCGATTTTGCTTGCCATACCGTCGGCATCCATCGAATATTTTTCCATAAGCCTTGAAACGCTTGCATGAGCAACAAACTCATCATCAACAGCGGTGATTGAATAGTCGCCTTTGTATCCTTTTTCAAGAAGGAGAGATGCAAATTTCTCGGCAACACCGCCCGAGCGCATTCCTTCTTCAAAGAAGAAAACTCTGTCACATTCAAGAGCATTTTCAACCGCACCCGAAGGCATAGGTTTGATTTTGTTAAGCTTTATAATTCTGATATCAATACCTTTGTCACGGAGTTTTTCAGCCGCTTTGAAAGCATTGAAATAAAGTCTGCCATAGGTTACAATCGCAGTCTTTCCGCTTCCGATAACATCAAAATCACCGAGAGAAACATTGTCTTCCGATATTTCGGGCACACAGCCCCTGGGATATCTGATGATAACAAGGTTTTCATCCTTATAAAAAGCATTATAAAGTGCTTTGTTGAGCTCATGATAGCTTGCAGGCGAATAAACCGTTGTGTTTGGTATACTCTGCACAAGAGCCGCATCGAAAAGACCCTGATGGGTTTCGCCGTCTTCACCGACAAAACCTGCTCTGTCAACAGCAATTATCATTTTCTGCCTTTGAAGTGCGCCGTCATGAATAAGCTGGTCGGCACATCTCTGAAGAAAAGTTGAATACACGGCAAAAACAGGAATCATGCCTGCCGCCGAAAGACCGCTCGCAAAAGTTACGGCGTGCTCTTCAGCAATGCCCACATCGAAAAACCGCTCGGGATAAGTCTTTGAAAATCCGTCAAGACCCGTACCGAGTGCCATTGCCGCAGTTATTGCGCAGATTCTTTTGTCTTTTGCGGCAAAATCGCAGAGTGCGTTTCCGAACCGTGTTGAATAGCTGTCACCGCCGCCGAGCGGCTCGCCCGTATTGATATCGAATTTTGAAATTCCGTGGAACTTTTCGGGCGCATTTTCCGCGAAATCATATCCCCTGCCTTTGAGCGTGTTGATATGAATAACAACGGGACGTTCAACCATCTTTGCGCTGTCCATTGCTTCGCAGAGTTTTGAGATATTGTGGCCATCAATAGGGCCGATATATTTGAATCCCAGATCTTCAAAAAATGAGCTGGAATAGATAATATTCTTGAGAGTGTTTTTCAGTCTGAAAATATGATGCGAAAGCGATTTGCCCACAACAGGAATTTTGTTGAGAGCCTTTTCCGTGCCTGCCTTGAATCTGTAATATTCAGGCTTTGCTCTGACGGAAGCAAGATATCTTGCCATTGCACCGACATTTTCGGAAATCGACATTTCATTATCATTGAGAATAACGATGAGTCTTGTTTTGGTTGAGCCTGCATGATTGAGAGCTTCATAAGCCATACCGTTACCGAATGAGCCGTCACCGATAACAGCCACGGCATAGTTCTTGTTGCCCTTTGCGGCATTTGCTGCCGCAACACCTGCCGCCTGAGAAACGGAAACACCTGCATGGCCTTCATAAAAACTGTCGTGCTCACTTTCGTCGGGGCGGACAAATCCCGAAATTCCGCCTTCTTTGCGGAGAGTTGAAAACTCGGAATATCTGCCCGTGAGAAGCTTATGTGTATAAGCCTGATGACCGACATCCCATATTATTTTATCTTCAGGTGAGCGAAAGCTCCTATGAAGAGCAACAGTCAACTCAACCGTACCGAGATTCGATGCAAGATGGCCGCCCGTTGAAGCAACGGTATCAATCAGCACCTTTCGTATCTCTCCGCACAGCGTTTCAAGATCCGCACCGTCAAAATTTTTTACATCTGACGGATGCTTTATATTTTCAAGAATTGTCTGAACCATAAATCAGTTTTTTCTGCTCGCAAGCATATCGGCAAGCTGAACCAGAAAATCTCCTTCATCACCGAAAATTTCAAGGGCATTTTTTGCCGTATCGGTCAGTTCCTCGGCATATTCAGCCGATTTCTCAAGACCGAGAAGCGAAACATAGGTTGACTTCCCGTTTTCCGCATCGCTTCCGATGGGTTTTCCGAGAGTTTCCGCATCACTTGTGACATCAAGGATATCGTCAACAATCTGGAATGCAAGTCCTATATTTTCGCTGTAAATTTCCGCTGCTTTTATTTTCTCCTCATCGGCACCTGCAGCTATGCATCCCATAATGCAGGAAACCTTTATCATTTCACCCGTTTTGAGTTTGTCTGTTTTTTTAATATCGTCAAGCGGTGCACATCTGCCTTCGTTTGCAAGGTCCATAACCTGACCTGCAATCATTCCCGAGCATCCTGCCGCTTTTGCAAGTTCAAGACCTGCCTTCGCCTTTGCGCAGTCACTTACGCCTTCTGCCGAAAGCACGGTTTCAAAAGCAAGAGTGAGAAGCGCATCGCCTGCAAGAAGTGCATTGGCATAGCCAAAAACTTTGTGGTTTGAAGGTTTGCCCCTTCTCATATCATCATTATCCATGCACGGCAAATCGTCATGAATGAGCGAATAGGTGTGAATCATTTCGGTTCCGAGAGCAAAGGGAATTGCCTTCTCATAATCACCGCCGCAAAGACGGCAAAATTCAAGAGTAAGCATCGGTCTTATACGCTTGCCGCCGTTTTTGAGCGAATAAGCCATTGCACCGAGCATTTCGGAAAGACCCGTTGATTCTCTGCCCGAAAATGCTTTTTCAGAAACATATTTATCAGCCGCTTCGTTAATCAAAGCAACATATCCGTTGAATCGTTTGTTAAAATCGGTCATTTGTTTTCACCTGCGGAAAGCTCTGTTATTTTAAGCTGAGCGGCATCAAGACTCTTTGAGCATTTAACTGCAAGAGCGGTGCCTTCTTCATAAAGCTTCATCATTTCTTCAAGGGAAAGATTCCCGTTTTCGAGCTTGTCCACGATTTCTTCAAGCCTTGAAACGGCTTTTTCATAGGTCATTTTCTCCATAATCAACAGCCCTTTACTTTTGTTACTTCACATCCGATTTCACCGTTGCCGACTCTGATGCTTATCTCATCGCCTTTTTCAACAGTTGAAACATCGGTAATTATTTTACCCTGCTTTGTTGCCACGCTGTAACCCCTTGAAAGAATTTTGAGAGGACTCAAAGCGTCGAGCTTCGCACAGAGAGACGAAAAATCTTTTGTTCTGAGCGTTATTCCGTGTTTGACCGCATTATCCATTGCCATGCAGGCACGGTCACAGCGGACACGGAGATTATCTATATAATTCTGCGGACTGAGTCTTTGCAGAACAGATTTTTTAATTTCAAGCTTTGCCTGTTCAACAGAAATTCTGTCGGAAACAGCTGAAAAAATTCTTCGCTGAACATTATCAAGCATTTCTTTCTGCTGATAAATATCGGGAACCGCAAGTTCAGCCGCCGCAGACGGAGTGGGTGCTCTTAAGTCTGCCGCAAAATCGCAGATAGTGAAATCCGTTTCATGACCGACAGCGGAAATAACGGGAATTTCACTTGCTGCAACGGCTCTTGCAACGATTTCTTCGTTGAATGCCCATAATTCTTCAATCGAGCCGCCACCCCTGCCTACAATAAGAACATCTGCGGCACTCTGCTCGTTGAACATTTCGATTGCCGCCTTTATCTGCGGAGCGGCATAATCACCCTGAACCGCAACGGGACAAAGAATGAGCTCTGCAAGCGGAAATCTTCTTGAAATAACATTGATGATATCTCTTATCGCCGCACCCGTCGAGGAAGTTACAACACCTACCCTTTGGGGATATACGGGAATCGGCTTTTTATTTTCGGCATCAAAAAGACCTTCTTTCGCAAGCCTTTCCTTAAGCTGTTCAAAAGCAAAACTGAGTGCGCCTATTCCGTCAGGCTGCATATCATCGATATAAAGCTGATACTGACCGTCACGCTCAAAAACGGAAATTCTGCCCTTGATGATAACGCTCATTGCATTTTCGGGCATGAATTTCAGGCGCATATTTGCGGTTTTGAACATAACCGCTTTTATCGACGAAAACTCGTCTTTGATTGTCATATAAAAATGACCCGTTTTATAGTGATTGGTGAAATTTGAAATCTCGCCCTGAACAAAAACTGTTTGAAGATTTCTGTCCTGCTCAATGATTGATTTGACATATCTGTTGAGCTGGCTGACACTCAGAACTACTCCGTCAGGCATTGTTTTTTACTCCTTTCAGAGAAGCAAGATAAGCAATGCCCGCCGCATTATCGCATGAAAAATCGGGATGAGCAAAGCTCGCATTCATAAAACGGGAAGTTATCTTTTCTTTGATTATTGAGTTTGACATAACTCCGCCTGCATAGATGATTGGCAGATTGCCGTAATTTTCAATCGCATACTCCGTCATTTTTTCAACGGTTTTTGCAACAAAGTCTATGCAGTAACGCGCGATGTTTTCTTTGGTTTCGCCGCTGTCAAGCATCTTTTTGCATTGATTTTCAAGGCCCGAAAGACTGCAGTTGCCGTCTTTGACACAAATCTTCGGATTATATTTTTCCGTGCTTTTCAATGCAAGTTTTTCAAGCTCTTTTCCGCAGGGAAACGGGATTCCCATCATAACCCCTGCACGGTCAACCGCTTGTCCGCAGTTAAGGTCAAGAGTTTCACCGATGATTTCAACGCCGAAAACTCTGTTCTCATCGGGTGAAACAAGCAGCATCTCGCTTGTGCCGCCCGAGACATGAAAAGCGATGAATTTTTCGTCTGTAAGCTCCGTGCGGTTGCACGAATAAAGTGCGGCGGCAATATGACCCGACTGATGCGAAAAGCCGTAAACGGGTTTGTCTGTTGCACTTGAAATGCAGTTTGCGGCGTTAACACCCACAAGGAAGCAAGGCATATATGACCCTTCGGCATCTCTCGGTTTTTCCGAAACTCCGATTGCATCAATCATTCCGCCGTGTTCATCAAAAAGCTCTTTCATGAGCGGATGAAGTCTTGCGGTATGATGAAAAACCGCATCACTCTGACGAAGCCCCTTCTCCCCTTCTTTGACGGGTAAAAGGAGCTTTTTCTGATAAATCTCATCCTTCACGCTGTCATAAAGACAGACAGATGTTGTGTAGTTGCTTGTGTCAATTCCGAGAGTGAGCATTATTTCTCTTCCTTTGCAATTGCGCTGAGAACGCCGTTTACGAATGAATAATCATCCTTTGATGCATATTTCTTGCAAAGTTCAACCGCTTCGTTGATTGAAACGCCGACGGGAATATCGTCATAATAGAGTATTTCGCAAATTGCAAGGCGCATAACAGCAAGCGCAACCTTGGAAATTCTGTTCATTTTCCACTTCACGGAATTTCTTTCGATAGCGGCATTAATCTCTTCAAGGTTTTCGGTTACCTTGAATGTAAGATTTTTTGCAAAATCACTTTCGGATATAACTTCGTTTTCAACAGCCATTTCATAAAGCTCAGAAACCGATACATCATCGTTGAATGATTTTTCAAAAAGCAAAATAAAAGCCTGTTCTCTT
>JAZRJH010000013.1:0-5523 GCA_045645685.1 Acutalibacteraceae bacterium | reverse complement strand
CTTTGATAGTGATATCAAGGCTTTCTGCGTTCATATATGCAAGCATAAGAACTTTTTTACTGTAGTGGTCCTGAACGATTGCGGGAATAAGTCCGTCGCTGTTATATTTAAGTTCAATCATTTTTATATCCTCATCTCTATATTGTTTTCGTTAAGATAACGCTTCAAATCCATGATGTTGACTTCCTTGAAATGGAAGATTGATGCGGCAAGACCGGCATCTGCACATCCTGCTTTGAAAAGCTCAAGAAAATCTTCTTTCTTTCCTGCGCCGCCGCTTGCGATAACGGGGATTGAAACAAGGTCGCTGATTTTCTGAAGCATTTCAAGGTCGAATCCCTGCTTTACGCCGTCAGTATCAATACTGTTTACAACAAGTTCACCTGCGCCGTTGTTTTCGCCCATTTTTGCCCATTCGAGAGCATCAATTCCTGTGTCAATTCTTCCGCCTTTGCTGAAAATATGGAATGAGCCGTCAACACGCTTTATATCCATCGAAAGAACAACACATTGGTCACCGTATTTCTTTGCTGCTTTTTCGATAAGTGACGGGTCTTTTATTGCACCTGAGTTTACCGAAACCTTGTCAGCGCCGCATTTGAGTACTCTGTCAAAATCATCAAGAGTGTTGATTCCGCCGCCCACTGTCAAAGGAATGAAAATTTCTTTTGCAACCTGAGTGAGCGCATCTGTAAAAAGAGCTCTTCCTTCAAACGACGCCGTTATATCATAGAAAACAAGCTCGTCCGCACCGCTGTCGTTATAAAAATGAGCAAGCTCAACGGGCGATGCAACGTCCTGAATTCCTTCAAAATTAACGCCCTTCACAACTCTGCCGTTTCTCACATCAAGGCATGGAATAATTCTTTTTGTTATCATTTTATTTTACCTCCGCCGCTCTGAGCGCATCCTTAAGAGAAAGTTTGCCTTCGTAAACAGCCTTGCCCACAATTGCGCCGTAAATATTCATGTCGCGGAGCTTTTCGATTTCGTTGATAAAGGTTATACCGCCCGAAGCGACGATGTCAAGACCTTTGATTTCCGAAAGCTCGCCGTATACTTCAAGATTTGTTCCCGAGAGCATACCGTCTTTTGAGATATCTGTGTAAATAACAGTTGACACGCCTGTATCACGGAGTTTTTTGCAGAATTCAACCGATTTAACGCTCGTTGTTTCCTGCCAACCGCTGACAGCAACAAAGCCGTCCTTTGCATCAACGCCGACTGCGATTGCATTTCCGAATTCCTTGACTGCTTCTTCAACGAAGGGATAATTACGGATAGCAGCTGTGCCGAGAATGACACGCTTTACTCCGAGAGAGAGGTAATCCTGAACCCTTTTCATATCTCTGATTCCGCAGCCGACTTCAATAAATAAATCCTTGATTTTTGCGGCTTCTCTTATCGGCTCAAAGTTGACGGGTGCACCGTCTTTTGCACCGTCAAGGTCAACCATATGTAAATTTGTTGCTCCGTCCTTCATGAATTCAAGAGCCATTTCAGCGGGGGAGTCGGCATAGATTTTAACCTGATTATAGTCGCCCTTTGTAAGGCGTACTACCTTGCCGCCGAGTATATCTGTTGCGGGAAATATCTGCATAAAATCACCTTATATTTCTGAAAATGCTTTAAGAAGAGCAAGACCCTTTGCTCCGCTTTTTTCGGGATGGAACTGCATGCCGTAAACCGAACCGCTTTTAACAACTGCAGGAACTGCAACACCGTATTCCGCGAATGCGAGAGTGTTTTCAACACATCCTCTTGCATAGAACGAATGAACAAAATACATATAGTCGCCGGGAACAATGTATTTGAAAATCGGATCATCTTTTGCAAGGTTTAATTTGTTCCAGCCCATGTGGGGGATTTTAAGGTCTTTGGGAATCTGACCTTCAAGTGCACCGACATAGCCTTTGATAAGTCCGAGACCCATGTGAGCACCGTATTCAAAGCTCTTTTCGAAAAGAAGCTGCATACCAAGGCAGATTCCGAGAATGGGTTTGCCTTGTGAAGCAAGTTCGCAGATGAGCTTGTCCATGCCGCATTCACGAAGTTTTTTTGCCGCATCGCCGAATGCACCGACACCGGGAAGTATAATTTTATCCGCAGCCGCAATCTCTTCTTTGTCGCCTGTTATTTTGCACTCGATTCCGAGACTTTCAAGCGATGATGAGAGAGAAAAAAGATTGCCGCAACCGTAATCAATAATCGCTATCATTATAAAAGTCCTTTCGTTGACGGAATTTCGCCGCCAAGGGTCAAATCTTCAAAAACAGCCTTGCAAAGTGCTCTTGAAACAGCCTTGAAAATTCCTTCAATAATATGGTGGCTGTTTTTGCCTTCGAGCTGTTTGATGTGAAGAGTTATATCGCTGTTTCTGACAAACGAAATGAAGAATTCTTCGATGAGTTCTGTGTCCATACCGCCTACTGCAGGTGTGGGAATCTGAACATCGTAGTTGAGATATGCTCTGCCGCTTATGTCAACAGAAGCAAGAATGAGAGTTTCGTCCATGGGAAGAAGAATGCTTCCGTAACGGGAAATTCCTCTTTTTTCACCAACAGCCTTTGCGAATGCCTGACCGAGAACGATACCGACATCTTCAACTGTGTGATGATAATCCACATGAGTGTCGCCAACACACTTAACTTTCAAATCCATTCTGCCGTGACGGGCAAAAAGCTCAAGCATATGGTCAAGAAAACCGCAGCCTGTGTCAATTTCGTTTTCGCCTTTTCCGTCAAGATCAAGCCAAAGCTCAATATCTGTTTCGTTTGTTTTTCTTTTTATCTGGGCTTCTCTCATGTTAACCCTCCGTTATTTCTTTGATTGCCGCAACAAGGGTCTGCATTTCTTCAATGCTTCCGATTGTTATGCGAAGATAATTGTCGATTTTTGCTTTGTTGAAATATCTGATGAGAATACCTTTTTTGCGAAGCTCTGCCGCAAGAGTCGAAGCAGGGATTCTGTTATGAGAAACAAAAACGAAGTTTGCTTTTGAATCTGTGCAGGTGAATCCGAGCTTTTTGAGTTCCGACATGGTGTATTCTCTGTTTTTGACTATCTGTGCGATTTTGCCGTCGTAATATTCATTGTCTGCAATTGCCGCTGCAGCCGCCTTGATTGAAAGAGTGTTGAGATTATAAGGATTGAAAGAATATTTGAGCTTGTTGAGGTCATCAATGATCTCTTTGGATGCAATGCCGAAACCAACTCTGAGACCTGCAAGCGAATGGCTCTTTGAAAATGTTCGTGTTACGAGCAGATTGTTGTATTTTTTAACAAGCTCCATGCAGCTTTCACCGCAGAATGCCATGTATGCTTCATCCATGATAACAACATTATCGGGGTTTGAAGAAACAATTTTTTCAACATCTTCAAACGAAAGTGCAAGACCTGTGGGCGCATTGGGATTTGCGATAACAATATTCTTGCCCTTTCCGATATAGTCGTTGACATCGATTGAAAAATCATCCTTAAGGGGAATCTGTTCAAGTTCAACTCCGAATATATCAGCATATACGGGATAGAAACCGTAGGAAATTTCGGGGCAGCAGAGTTTTCCGCCGTTTCCTGAGAATCCCATGATTGCAAATGCAAGAACGTCATCCGAACCGTTGCCGCAGAACACCATATCGGGAGTTACATCAAACTGCTCTGCAATCGCATTGCGAAGTTCTTTGAGTTCGGGGTCGGAATAAAGATTGAGCTTATCAATAACCGATTCGCTCAACACTTCCTTAACCTTCGGTGAAGGCGGGAAGGGAGACTCGTTTGTGTTGAGTTTTATAACTTTTTCATTTACCTGTTCGCCGGGTGTGTAGGGAACAAGTTTTTCGTAGCTTTTTGAAAGGAATCTGCTCATGGGTTCACCTTATTTCTCAAATCTGATTGCCGCACTTTTGCCGTGAGCGTGGAGACCTTCACGGTTTGCAAAAAGAACGATGTTGTCCTTGACCTTGCCGAGTGCTTCTTCTGTATAGTAAATATACTGTGATTTCTTTACATAGTCATCAACCGAAAGGGGAGAACTGAATCTTGCAGTGCCCGATGTGGGAAGAGTATGGTTTGTACCTGCAAGATAGTCACCCAATGCTTCGGGAGTGTTCTTGCCAAGGAAGATTGACCCTGCATTCTTGATTTTGTCAAGAAGCGCAAACGGGTCGTCAACGCATACTTCAAGATGTTCGGGAGCGATTTCGTTTGCGATTTCAACGCCCTGCTCAAGATTGTTTGCAATGATAATTTTGCCGTTTGTATCTATTGAAGTTCTTGCGATTTCTTCTCTGGGAAGAAGCGGAATCTGTCTTTCAAGCTCATCACGGACTGCATATGCAAGCTCTTCGCTGTCGGTAACAAGAACAGCGCTTGCAAGTTTATCGTGTTCAGCCTGTGAAAGAAGGTCAGCCGCAACAAATGCGGGGTTGCAGGTGCCGTCTGCAAGAACAAGAATTTCGCTCGGACCTGCTATCATATCGATATCAACAAGTCCATAGAGCATTCTCTTTGCAGTTGCAACAAAAACATTGCCGGGGCCAACTACTTTGTCTGCCTTGGGCACACTTTCCGTGCCGTATGCAAGTGCGGCAACTGCCTGAGCACCGCCTGTTTTGATTATTGTGTCAACTCCTGCAATCTTTGCAGCGCAGAGAATTGCAGAAGGAATATTTCCGCTTTTGTCGGGGGGAGTAACCATGATGATTTCGCTGACACCTGCAATTTTTGCAGGAACAGCATTCATAAGAACGGTTGAGGGATAGCTTGCTGTGCCGCCGGGTACATAAATGCCGACCTTTTCAATCGGGGTAATTTTCTGACCCGAAATTGTTCCGTCGCCGTTATTGATTTCAAAACCCTTGCGAAGCTGTTTTTCATGGAAATTCCAGATATTTTTCTTCGCCATTTCAAGAGTTTCAATGAGTGCTTTGTCTTCGTTTTCGTATGCGGCATCAATTTCTTCCTGAGTAACACGGAGATTTTTGATGTCCGCGCCGTCAAACTTAAGGCTGTATTCCCTGAGTGCCTTGTCGCCGTTTTCTCTTACGTTTTTTATAATATCGGCAACGATTGATTCAACGCCGCTTTCAAGTTTTATATCACGGGTAAGAATTTCGCTTTTTTCGGCATTGTCTATGTTAATAATCTTAATCATTTCTCCAACTCCTTTTTGAGCTTTTCCATAAGAGTATCAATATCGTTACCCTTGAACTTATAGGAGGATTTGTTTGCGATAAGTCTTGCGCTGATGGGCATGATTTTCTCGTAAACACGAAGATTGTTTTCCTGAAGAGTTTTGCCCGATTCAACGATATCAACGATAACATCGGAAAGACCGAGAATGGGTGCGATTTCGATTGAGCCGTTGAGTTTGATTATTTCAATTTCACGGTTGAGTGAAATATAATAGTTTTTTGCAATGTTGACAAACTTTGTTGCAACTCTCAAAGGACGGTCAAAGTCCTCAACATAATCATTCGGAGCGGCAACACACATATTGCACTTGCCGAGATTAAGGTCGAGAAG
>JAZRJH010000012.1:0-13165 GCA_045645685.1 Acutalibacteraceae bacterium | reverse complement strand
GACGAGGGCGAAATGATTGTTGTTGACACCCGTACAGGCGAATATCTCAGCAGAGGCTAATCAATAAATTTTAATAATTGGAGGACAATGAAATGACCGTAACAGAAAAGGTTGCATATCTTAAGGGTCTTGCAGAGGGTCTTGCACTTGATGAAAACAAGCCCGAAACAAAAATTATCAATGCAATGATGGACGTTCTCGACGAACTCGCTCTTACCGTAAGCGATCTTGAGGACGGCATGGATCTTATCTCCGAGCAGCTCGACGCTGTTGACGAGGATCTCGACGAGCTTGAAAGCTTCGTTTATGAAGAGCTTGACGATTGCGATTGTGACTGCGATTGCGACGATTGCTATGATGACGAAGAAGAATACTATGACGTAGAATGCCCCAGCTGCGGCGAAGTTATCTGCGTTGACAGAGAAATTCTTGAAGAAGGCAGCATCACTTGCCCCAGCTGCAACGAACTCCTTGAGTTTGATGTAGAATGCGACTGCGACGACTGCGAATAATCAAAACATTAAAACCGCTCTGCATTGCAGGGCGGTTTTTAAATGGAGTTATTATGATAAAAAACATTATTTTTGACATGGGCGGAGTTCTCATCGACTACAATCCCGAAAAAACACTTTACGGTTTGTTTGACAGAGAAACCGCTGACATTCTTCTGCACGAAATCTTCAGAAATCCCATCTGGGCAGATAAAGACAGAGGCATTATTTTTCCGAAAGACATAATGGAACAGAAGAAAGATTCAATCCCCGCAAAGGTTTTTGATAAGACCTGTGAAATGGTGGATAACTTCTATCCCTATATGCCGCCGTTTGAAAAGATGGTTCCGTTCATTGAAATGCTCAAGAAAAAAGGCTTCGGAATTTATCTTCTTTCAAACGCTTCATCGGATTTTCATGAAAACAGAAAGAATATCCCTGCTCTTTCACTCTTTGACGGTGTGCTGATTTCCGCAGACTATAAGCTCCTTAAACCCGAAAAAGAAATTTATCATGCACTTTATGAAAAATTCTCGCTCAAACCCGAAGAATGCTTCTTCATCGACGATGTTCAGGCGAATATCGACGGCGCAAAGGCAACAGGAATGGACGGACATTGCTATTTTCACGGCGATATTGAAATTCTGAAAAAAGATATGGTTGAAAAAGGTATATTATAATTTATTATATGCGGTCAGGTTGAAATTTTTAATTTCCACCGTACAATCATAGTTACCGTGGATTTCAAATCCTATGTTTGTTCCGCCGAAATAAAATTCATCTTTTGAAATTTCTCTGCCGAAAATGTTATCCTCGTTTGCACGCTTCACGGCATCGTTGATATGCTCGGTAAGGTCAATTTCAACATGAACCCACTCATCGGAAACATACGGTTTTCCGTTTCTGAAAAGCGAACGGCTTTTAAATCCGTAGGTATCCTTTGTTGAAAGGCTGTAAATCATGCAGTTGCTTGCTTGATCGAGCGCCCAATAGGTGTCCTGATATCCTCTGTCATCAAACAGATTGAGCCCGAACCATATGAACTCATGTTTTTCCGTGCCTTTCATATAGAAATATGCAAGAAACTGGGCGGCATTTATGCCGTCCTTATTTGTTGTATTAACAAAATCGGAAAGCTTTATGTCGAGCGATGCCACTATTCTGTCCGCAGAGCAGTTGTAGAAAGTTTTGTCCTTATCGGAAAGCGCCGCATAATCGCAGATCGGCGACTGTTCAAGCAGAAGATGAGGCCATGCACTCTCATCTGCCGCTTCGCCGTTATACACATTCGCCGCATTAAGACGCAATAAAACCGATTTTTCCGATGGATTATATGTAACGGTTTTTGTCTGACCATCGGTTATTGTGTATTTATCGCTTTCAACTCTGTCTGCCCACAGACATTTCCCCGAATTCCATTGAGCAATCATCCAATCGGGAGTGCTGTTTTCATTGTAAACAAAATCACCGAGTATTACTCCCGCACCGTTTTCGGTCTGCTGAGAAACAACCGAAAATCCGTTTTCAAAACCAGGGTCGGCAAAAAGCTGTTTTGACTCGTAACCGTTCAAAGGGATGTTGAAAACAGAAGAAATTGCAAGATAAAGCATGAAAAATAAAGATATAATTTTTGCAAACATAATCATCACCTCTTCGATTATATCATTTATAAAAATAAAAGCAAGATTATATTGACTGCACCGAAAATAAAGTGTTATTATATATACAAATAAATATGTAAAGGCATAAGAACATGAATTGTTATTCACAAATCGCAAAAACCGTTCCCGAATTTATGTCGCTTGCCAATGCAATCAGAAAAACCCGTCTCCCCTGCGGAGTTACGGGGCTTTCGCACATACACAAGGCTCATGTTATAGCTTCGATGTGTATGTGTCTGATGCAAAAGGCGATTGTTGTTGTTCCCGATGAAGCAACGGCAACCCGTATGCGGCAGGACTTGGAAGGATTCGGGGTCAATGCTCTCCATTATCCTGCAAGGGATTTTTCCTTCCGTACTCTCGAAACGGTTTCAAGAGAATATGAACACGCCCGCCTGAAAGTGCTTGATAAGATGCTTTCGGGCAGTTACGACGTTGTTGTTCTTTCGGCGGAAGCATCAATGCAGCTCACCGTTCCCCCTGCCATGCTCATGAACAGCAGCTTTGCCATAGAATCAGGCGAAGATTATGATTCCGATGAACTCATAACGAGCCTGATAAAATGCGGCTACACCCGAAGCGAACAGGTTGACGGTGCGGGTCAGTTTGCTCTGCGAGGCGGAATTCTCGACTTCTTCCCACCCGATTCAAAATATCCCTGCCGAATCGAATTCTGGGGCGACACCGTTGACAGCATTTCATATTTTGACCCCGAAACACAAAGAAGAACCGATTCTGTTGACGAAATCCGCATAACCCCTGCCCGTGAAATTCTCTGTTCCCCCGAAATGCTCACCGCACTCATCGAAAAGCACATTGCAGAGAACAAAATCAAGGGCGAAGCACTTAAGAATCTCAACGATGACATCGCAAAAATGAACGACGGAATCCGTCTTTCTTCTCTCGATAAATATCTGCCGCTGATTTATCCCGACTGCTGCAGTATCTTTGATTATGCACAGGATGCAATGCTTTTTATCTGCGAAAGCTTTGCTGTCAAGGATAAATTCAGCAGCGCATCAACCCTGCTTCTTGAAACCGTCAAGGGTCTTTTTCAGGACGGAATTCTTTGCAAGGGTCTTGATTGCTTCGGCATAAGGCTTCATGATTTGTTCTCTTATTATGAAGATATGGGCGCAGTTTATCTTGACAATCTGCCCCGAGGAAGTTTTGACACTCCCGTAAAAGAACTCATCACCTTCACGGCAAAACAAATAAGTCCGTGGAACGGCACACTTACTGCAGTTATTGATGACCTGAACGCCGTAAGACAAAGACTCGGTCACTCATGCGCTGTTCTTGCAGGTACGGACAAGGCGGCAAAAACTCTTGCGGAAGACCTTGAAAATGAAGGAATTCCCGCTCTTTTCTGCCCCGTACCCCCTGCCGAATTTCCCGAAAAAACCGTCTGTGTTTTACCGGGCGGATTCTCCGCAGGCTTTGAATATCCCAATGCAAAATTCACTCTCATAACCTACAGAGCAAGAACCGTCACCAAAAACCGTGTTGCTTCAACCAAAAAAGGCAAGAACGCTTTCAACAATCTTGATGAACTTCACAGAGGTGAATATGTTGTTCATTCGGCTCACGGTATCGGTATCTTTGAGGGCATACAGACTCTTGAAGCTTCGGGCACAACAAAGGATTATATCAAAATCCGATATGACAAGGGCGATAATCTCTATGTGCCCGTAACACAGCTTGATCAGGTTTCGAAATATATAGGGCCAAAGAGCGACGATAAACCCTTAAAACTCAACAAACTCGGCGGAAAAGACTGGCAGAAAACCCGTTCAAGGGTCAAGAGTGCCGTCAAAGACATGGCAAAGGAGCTGATTGAACTTTATTCAAAACGAATCAGCCTTAACGGTCACGCTTTTTCGCAGGATATCGATATGCAGAACGACTTTGAGCGCCGATTTGAATTTGTTGAAACCGATGACCAGCTCCGTTGCATCCGTGAAATCAAAAAGGACATGGAGAAACCCTATCCCATGGACAGACTTCTCTGCGGTGACGTCGGCTTCGGAAAAACCGAAGTTGCACTCCGAGCCGTTTTCAAATGCATTGCAGACGGCAAGCAATGTGCAATCCTTGTTCCCACAACAATTCTTGCGCTTCAGCATTATCAGACAATATTGAAGCGATTCGAAGGATTCCCGATTGAAGCAGGTATGCTTTCCCGTTTCTGCACAAAAAAAGAAATCGAAAAAACCTTGAACGGACTTCGCAGAGGTTCGGTTGATGTTGTTGTAGGCACTCACAGAATCATTTCAAAAGATGTTCAGTTCCGTGATCTCGGGCTGATTATCGTTGACGAAGAACAGCGCTTCGGCGTTGCTCAGAAAGAAAAACTCAAACAGAATTTCCCCACCGTTGATGTTCTCACCCTTACGGCAACCCCGATTCCGAGAACTCTCAACATGGCGATGACGGGTATCCGTGATATGTCCGTGCTTGAAGAAGCTCCGCAGGACAGACTTCCCGTTCAGACTTATGTCATAGAACACAATATGCCCGTTCTCGTTCAGGCAATGGAGCAGGAACTCCGCCGTGGCGGTCAGGTTTATTATCTCTATAACAGAGTTGAAGATATCGAGAAAAAGGCGGCAGAAATAAAAGCCATGCTTCCCGACGCCAATGTCGGAATCGGTCACGGAAAAATGACCGAAGATGAACTCAGCGAAGTCTGGCGAAGACTTCTTGAAGGCGAAATCGATATTCTTGTTTGCACAACCATCATCGAAACGGGCGTTGATGTTCCGAATGCGAACACGCTCATAATTGAAAATGCGGACAGAATGGGTCTTGCTCAGCTTCATCAGATAAGAGGAAGAGTAGGACGTTCATCACGCCGTGCAAGTGCATATTTCACCTTCACAAGGGGCAAACAGCTCAGCGAAATAGCAACACGCCGCCTTGATTCAATAAGAGAATTCACCGAATTCGGCTCAGGTTTCCACATTGCAATGCGTGACCTTGAACTCCGAGGGGCAGGCAATGTTCTCGGCGCAAATCAGCACGGTCACATGGAAACAGTCGGCTATGAAATGTATGTCAAACTTCTTGAGCAGGCAATCAGCGAAGAAAAGGGCGAAAAATCCGAAACAGTTGAAAAAGACTGTGTTATCGACCTGCCGATTGATGCACATATCCCCGATGACTATATAGAAAGCGTTCCGCAAAGGCTTCAGATTTACCGCAGAATTGCCGACATCAGAACCGACGACGATGCTTCCGATGTTATCGACGAGCTTGTTGACCGTTTCGGAGACCCGCCGCCGTGTGTTGAAGGTCTTATCAGAATCGCACTTCTGCGCGGAAAAGCCGCATCGCATGATATATATGAAATCACCATGCAGGGCGATAAGATTATCTTTAAAATCACCGCTCTCGACATGGAGCTTGTCGCACGCACATCGGCTCATTTCAAGGGCAGATTCGTTGTCAGCGCAGGGGGCGGCAAACCCCACATTTCAGTCAGACTTCTCAAGGGCGAAAACCGTCTCGGACTTATTCAGCGTGTTCTTGAATATATGGATAAAGAGTAATTGACTATTTACAATTATATTTGATTTGTGTTAATATCAGATTATAAAACCGAGGAAAGGTCGGATATCAATGAAAAAACTGCTTTGTATCATTCTTTCACTCATTATCGCCGTTTCATCATGTGCGGTAATCGCATCAGCATCGGGCGAAGTCAAGGGAGATATCTCTGAATATCCCGTTATCATCGTGCCCGGTTACAGCTCAACAAATCTCTATTACGGCGACAGCCTTGAAACGGGCGAAACCGTGTGGGGTCTTGACTTTGACTATGTGCTTGAGCGTGTTTTCGCAAGAATCGCAGAGCTTGGCATGGGTCTCGGTGCGCTCACGGTCGGCAATTCCGAATATATTGCATCCGTGCTTGCAGAAGAAATGATTCCCCTTTTTGAAAAACTCCGTTGCAACCCCGACGGCACAAGTGCTTATGAAATCCATCAGGACTACACCGAAGCCGCCGATAAGAACAACGCTGTTCTCAACGAAAGATATCCCGACGGAAAATACAGACAGGAAATTGAAATTTCCGACGAAATCGCCGAATATATCGGCCACGAAAACATCTATAACTTCAGCTCCGATTTCAGAATGGGTGCTGAATACTGTGCAGGCTTGCTCGACAAATTCGTTCAGTCGGTCAAGGAACACAGCGGAAAAGACAAGGTCAACATCTGGTCGCTCAGCCACGGCGGTCAGGTTACCGCAACCTACCTTGCTCTCTACGGCCGGAAGGGCGATGTTGACAACGCTGTTATGACCGTACCTGCAATCGGCGGCGCAGGAATCGCTTATGATGCTCTGACCGCAAACGTCGAGTTTGACGAAGAATGTCTTGTCCGTTTCGTTGAAAACGGAACGATGACCGAAGAAAACTACAACTGGCTCGTCAAGGCAAATCAGCTCGGATTTGTTGATAATCTTCTCAACTCGCTCTTCCCCAAACTTGTTCCCACTCTCGGATACTGGGGCAGTCTTTGGGATTTCATCCCCACCGATAAATATGAAGACGCCAAAAAACAGCTTCTTGACCCCGTTGAAAGCGCAAGACTTATCGCAATCAGCGACCGTTATCACTATGAAATTCTGCCTTCCTTGAACGAAAAATTCGCAGAACTCATCGAAAACGGCATGAATATTTCAATCATTGCAGGCACGGGCGAAAGAATCGTTACGGGCATGAACGTTGACTCCGACGGAATCATCACCACCAACGGTTCAACGGGCGCAACCTGCGCACCTTACGGCACAAGATTTGCTGACGGCTATGTGCAGAAGAATCCTTGCGGCGGCAAAAACAAGATTTCGCCCAACATGGAGCTTGACGCTTCAACCGCATATCTCCCCGATAACACATGGTTTGTTGACGGTCTTTTCCACGGCATGACCTACAAAGATAACTACACAAGAGTTCTTATGATGACTCTTCTTCTCACCGACAACATCACCGATGTTTATACCGACAAAAACTATCCCCAGTTCAAATATTCAAGCAACGCTTCCCACACCGTTCATGCAAGATTTGACGGCTGTGACGAAGGAATTCTCACGGGCGATGCCAAAAAGCTCATCGTCACCAACGTCTGCAACAATTCCAAGGTGAATATCCTTGCGGTTTATTGCGACGGAGCAAAACTCAGGTTTGATATCCCTGCATTCAAGTGCCTTAACCCCGGTGATACCGTTGAAATTCCGTTCACGGGCGATATCCCCGAAAAATCCGCATCAGTTGTGAACATCACTGTTTATTACACAATGGACAATATCACTCCCGTCGGCTACAGAACTCAGGGCTTCACCCTTGATAACGGTGCGGCAGTTGAAAAGCAGGACGGATTCGTGAATGCAGAAGCCGCAACTCCGTTTGACGACATCATTATTTTCAAAGAATTCGATGCAATTCTCAGAATGCTCGGCCTCAAAGAACTTTTCTCAATGTTCTATACCATAGTATATTGCATTGTAACCTCATTTTAAGGAGATAACACCATGGCTGATTTAAACAGTTCAATCTGCATATCATCGCTTCATGCATCTGCCGTTTCACTCATCGGCGGCGAGATTTATGACGCAACCGAAAAACCCAATGCGGCATTAACTGCTCTCAAGGAGAAGAAGCTCGGTGATATCCCTGTTGACCGCACAATCCTCTATAATCCCGATGCCGTTGCGCTCTGGATATGGCAGAAATACACCGAAAAATTTGCGCCTGCAATGATTCGCTCGGATATTGCAATGCCCATGCTTTCGGTTATGCCGAGCGTAACACCCGTCTGCTTTGCTTCGATGTATACGGGAGTTATGCCCGATGTCCACGGAATAAAGAAATACGAAAAACCCGTACTGAAAACCGAAACTCTCTTTGATCGTTTCATAAAGGCAGGCAAAAAAGCGGCAATTGTTTCAACAAAGAACGACAGCATTTCAGTCATTTTCCTTGAACGAGAAATGGATTATTTCATTTATGACACACCTGAAGAAGTCAACAAAAAGGCTCTTGAAGTTATTGATGAAGATAAATATGATCTCGTTGTTATCTATAACGGTGACTATGACGGAACAATGCACAAATTCGGTCCCGAATCCGAAGAAGCTCTCGCAAGACTTGATATGAATATTGCTTTCTATTCCGAAATGGTTGACAAAATCAACACAAGACTTGCGGACAAGAATGTTTTCTACGGCTTCTGCCCCGACCACGGATGCCACGAAATCGACGGCGGCTGCGGTTCACACGGTCTTGATATGGAAGAGGATATGAATGTTATTCACTTCTACGGAATCAAAAAAGCTGAATAATATCAAAGGAATGTCTCACTAAGCGAAGAACAAAAGAAACGAAATAAAGAAAAGGCGGCTTGCATAACGGACGAACATTTGCAAACCGCTTTTTGCTGTATAAAACAATGAAATTTTTATAATGTGTTTCTTTTTAGCCGTTTTTTCCGACCCGACGTATATCAATACGCCTGTCATCGGAAGAAAACGGCTTCTTCATCTTATTGATCCATTCCTGAACTCTGCTGATTGTTAACAAAATGTTCATAAATTTCTTGTAGGAATAAACGGATTTTATGCGTATAAGTATATGAAGGGGTGAAAAAAGATGAAAACCATCAGAGAATCAGCTTGTGAAAGAGAAAAGCAAACATTGTCTCCGTATGCGGCGCTTGCAAGCGAAAGCAAGGGCAGACTGCGCCCCGAAGAAGAATGTCCCGTCAGAACGGCTTTTCAGCGTGACCGTGACAGAATAATTCATTGCAGTTCATTCCGCCGTCTTAAGCACAAAACTCAGGTTTTTCTCTCCCCCGAAGGCGATTATTATCGCACCCGTCTCACCCACACTCTTGAAGTTTCGCAGATTGCAAGAACAATTGCAGGCGCACTCATGCTCAACTGCGATTTAACAGAAGCCATTGCTCTCGGTCATGACCTTGGCCACACTCCCTTCGGCCATGCAGGCGAAAGAGCGCTCAATGCGGTTTGTCCCACGGGATTCAGACACTATGCACAGAGCCTTCGTGTTGTTGATGTCCTTGAAAAAGACGGCAAGGGTCTTAATCTCACCTTTGAAGTGCGAAACGGTATTGAAAGACACACAAACGGCGAACAGGCGGCAACGCTTGAAGGCAGAATAGTCCGTCTTGCCGATAAAATCGCTTACATAAACCACGATATTGATGATGCCACAACGGCAGGAATCATGCGAGAAGATGATATTCCCCTTGCAATCCGCCATGAACTCGGCACATCAAAAACCGCAAGAATAAACACTCTTGTTCTCAGCTGTATCGAAAACAGCACCGACGATATCCGCATGGAAACGGGTATTCAGCAGGCGTTTGACGAACTTCACAGCTTTATGTTTGCAAAGGTCTACACAAACCCTGCCTGCAAAAGTGAAGAAAAAAAGGCGATGGATCTTATCCAGAAACTTTATTTCCATTTTGCAAAGAAAGAAGAGAATCTTCCGTCTCAATTCCTTGAAATTGCTGAGCGTGACGGAATCGGCACGGCTGCCTGCGATTTCATTGCAGGAATGACGGACAGATACGCCGTAAGGATATTCAATGAGCTTTATATCCCCAAGGCATGGAGCGAAATCAATGACGCGTTCCTTTAATCCTATAGATTTGAGTGAAGAAAGAGAATGAACATTAAAAAAACGGCGATAGCCGTGCTTTGTGCTGTCCTGCTTTTTGTAAGCGGAATAGTACCGAATGCATCTGCCGACTGGTATGATGATATCAGTTCAGGAAGATATGTTGAAATAAAGGGCAAAAATTTTGTTGCCGACACCTTTCACGGTGTTGATGCACTTTATAACGAAAACGGGCCGACGCTCTATTGCAATGAGCTTGTTATCCGTTTTTATAAGGAAGCCTACGGTCTGAATGTTTCTGCAGGCACTTCGGGAATAAAAATGAATTCCGAAGGCTACGAATTCGTAACTCCCACAACCCCGAAACCGGGCGATGTTGTTTATGTCAGCGCCGAAATGCGTGATTCATATGACCATTGGGCAATTGTCAAATATAACAACGGCGATCATCTTGTCCTGTTTGAACAGAATGTTGAAAACGGCGGCAAGGCGGGTGTTGAAAGAAAGCTGAAGTATCCTTCGGCTTCATATAAACTTTACACTCCCGTCAGCACAGGCGAAAAACCCGACCCCGTTCTGAAAGGCTCATCATCAAAGCCTGCAGAAACAACAACGGAGAAAACAACCGTAACCACCACGGTTACAACAACGGTCACAACAACTCAGGCGCCGACCACAACGGAAAAACCAACCACAACCACAACCACCACAAAACCCACAACAACTACAACCAGACCTACTACAACGAAGCCGACCACAACAAAACCCGTTACAACAACCAAGGTTACAACAACAAAACCTTCAACCACGGTCACAACAACGGCAGTAACATCAACAACGCAGACCACCGTTCCCGTGTCGGAAACAACCACCTTTGCGGTAACATTTCTGAGTGTTGAAATAACTGAAAACTATCATTCGGTAATTCAACAATCAACAACTCAAGCGATTGAAGAAGAATCTTCACCGCCCACGGCAAAAATAGTTATCGGCGCTGTGTGCGGAGCGCTTGTAATGGGCATTGCGGCACTTGTAGTTTTAATAATCAAAAAGAAATGAAAGGAGTGACGGGCAGATGAGAATAAATGAACGATTCATTCAGGAACTTCAGGATAAAATCGACATTGAACAGGTTATTTCTTCGCATATCAATCTCAAGCGCAGGGGCAAGAATCTTGTTGGTCTTTGCCCGTTTCATAACGAAAAAACTCCTTCTTTCACCGTTTATCCCGAAAGCCGTTCATTTTACTGTTTCGGCTGCGGCGCAGGCGGAGATGTTATAAGTTTTGTAAGACGAATGGACAACCTTGACTATATTGAAGCGGTCAAGGCGGTTGCCCAGATGGCAGGAATGTCGATGCCCGAAGACGGCTATGACGACACTCTTGCAAAGCAGAGAAAACGCCTGCTTGAAGC
Source organism: Acutalibacteraceae bacterium (assembly GCA_045645685.1). Lineage (GTDB taxonomy): Bacteria > Bacillota > Clostridia > Oscillospirales > Acutalibacteraceae > CAG-177. Next base: position 1,949 of record JAZRJH010000012.1, on the reverse strand, counting down.
TAACCGTGAGGCGGCAAGATTCTATCATTCTTGCCTTATGGATCCCAAAAACAAGGATGCTCTTGATTATTTTCTCAAGAGAGGTCTTTCAATAAACACCATCCGCCGTTTCGGTCTCGGATACGCGCCCAACGATTGGCGTGAATTGATAAATCATCTCAAATCCAAAGGATTTACCGAGCATGAGCTTGTGCTTGCAAACCTTGCACGCCGCTCAGACAAAAACGGCAGGGCGAATTATTACGATAACTTCCGCAACCGTGTCATGTTCCCGATAATTGACCTTCGGGGCAATGTTATCGCATTCGGCGGCAGAGTTATGGACGATTCAAAACCGAAATATATCAACACTTCGGACACATTGGTTTATAAAAAGAGCAACGGCGTTTTTGCAATGAATCTTGCAAAAAACAACAATGATAACAAATTTATTCTCGTTGAAGGATATATGGATGTTATAGCACTTCATCAGGCAGGATTCACAAATGCAATCGCTTGTCTGGGCACGGCATTCACAAGTGAGCAGGCAAATCTGCTCTCCCGATATGCAGAAGAAATCATCATCTGCTACGATAACGATGAAGCAGGAAAAACCGCAACGGCAAGGGCACTCGAAGTGCTCGGCAAAACGGGTCTGAAACTCAGAGTTGTTACCATGTCGGGCGGAAAAGATGCCGATGAAATCATCAGAAAACACGGCAAGGAAAGATTTGCGGACCTTCTCAGCGGAGCATCCAACAAAACGGAATACAAACTTCTTGAAGAAAGAAACAAATATAACCTTGCAACCGATGACGGAAAACTTCGTTTTCTTATGGCGGCAACTCAGGTGCTCGCAACCTGCGGAAGCATTGAGCAGGATATTTACGCAACCCGACTTTCGAATGAACTCGGGGTCAGCGTTGAAAGCATAAAAGCTCAGCTCAAAACCGCATCGGCAAGACAGCGTCGGGCGGACGAAGCAAAAAAACGCACCGAAACCGCAGAAATGCTTCTCAAGAGCAACGAAGATAAGAACAACCCCGAAAGAACAAAAAATCTCGGAGCCGCAAAAGCGGAGGAAACTCTCATTGCTTCGTTTATGCGAAATCCCGATTTTTATTATAAACTCAAAGAAAAAATTTCTCCCGATGATTTTGTTACCGCATTCAATCGCAGGGTTTTTGAATGCCTTATCAAAGGTCTTGAAAGCGGAATTGAGCTTGGACTCAGTATGTTTTCCGCCGACTTCACCCCTGAAGAGATGGACTCGGTAACACGAATATCGCTCATCGCTCCGAATCTTAGCAACACAATCAAGGAATGTGAGGATTGCATAGCCGTTCTCAAAAATCATTCCGCCGTTTCAAAAGTTACGGATGCATCGGAATTGAGCGACGAGGAATTTTTAAAAGCATTTATGAAAAAATAATTTACAGGATGTGATTGTATGGAAGTAAAAGAATTAAAAGCACCGTTCAAGGCGTTGGTAGAAAGAGGTAAGGCAGCAGGAAAGCTCACAACTCAGGAAATCGACTCCGTAATCATCGAAATGGATCTCGACATTGAAGAACTCGATAAGCTTTATGAAACACTTGAAGCTAACAACATCGAAATCGTCGACGACCTTTCGAGTGCGGCAATCGAAAATTTTGACGTTGACCTTCCCAAGTCCCTTGATATCGGCGGCGGAGACGACAAGGGCATGACCGTTGATGACCCCGTTAAGGTTTATCTTAAGGAAATCGGACGAGTTCCCCTTCTCACTCCCGAAGAAGAAATCGAGCTTGCTATCAGAATTTCCGATGACGATCAGCATGCAAAGCAGCGTCTTGCAGAAGCAAACCTTCGTCTTGTTGTAAGCATTGCGAAGCGTTATGTGGGCAGAGGCATGCAGTTCCTTGATCTTATTCAGGAAGGCAATCTCGGTCTTATCAAAGCAGTTGACAAGTTCGACTACACAAAAGGCT
>JAZRJH010000011.1:0-15097 GCA_045645685.1 Acutalibacteraceae bacterium | reverse complement strand
TTGCCGTCCTTGAGAGCGTCTGCCGATGCCTGGAAGGAAAGGTTCTGCTTGTCGATATCTTCGAATGTGATATCGTATGCACCGAGAATCTGCTGAGCGTTGAATTCAACACCGCTGCCGCTGTCGCCTACCGAAACTTTCTTACCCTTGAGGTCAGCAACTGTCTGGATGCCTGAATCTGCTCTTGCAACGATCTGGCAAACTTCAGCATAAGCTGCGCCGAGAGTTGAGAAGCTTGTAATAGCGCCTACATCAGCAAAAAGTGATGTGCCGTTGAAAGCATAGTCCATAACGTCGTTCTGAACAATAGCCATATCAACGATACCGTCGTCGATGTCAAGGATGTTAGCCTTGGAAGCACCTGATGACTGAATCATAAGGTTAGCACCTGTCTTTTCCTTGAGAAGAGAGGAAATAACATTGCAGAAACCGTAGTATGTACCTGTTGAACCGCCTGTGCCTACATTGATGCTGATTGAAGAAAGGTCGCCGCTTGCAACTGCATCGTTTGCAGGAGTCTTACCTGCATCTGTGTTATCGCCGCAAGCTGTCATAAAGAGTGTTGCGAAAACGAGAACGAGCGAGATGATAATTGCTAATTTTTTCTTCATGGTTTACCTCCTATTTTTAATTTCCTTAATGTATAAGGAAATCAGTTTCCATTTGATTATACACTATCATGCAAATTATTGCAATATATTTGCATAAATTAACTGAAAAGCGAAAGAATCATCGCAAAGAAATTCAGGATTGCATTGATTATCTTCTGGAAGAACGAAAGCTCTTCTTCACCCTGAGAAATTTCAATTCCGTTTTCAACCGCATATTCATAAGCAACAGAGCCTTCTTCTGCGATGATTGAAAGTGAATCGCATCCGTCAAACGCTCTTGTGCCGATTGTTGTTACGCTTGAAGGAATTTCGGTTTCGCCGAGTGATGAACAGTTATAAAATGCGCCTGTATAAATTGCTTCCACACTTTCGGGAATTGTTACTTTTCTGAGCGAAGCGCAATTTTCAAAAGCTCTCATGCTGATTGACCTGACGCCGTTTTCGATAACAACTTCTTCAAGACCCGAATCATAGAATGCACTTTCAAAATATGTTACGGATGCAGGAACTGTTATTGTTTTGAGAGCATCGCATTTTGCAAATGCCTGCGAGCCGATTTCCGTTACAGTTGAAGGAATCGTTATATCCGAAAGATTTTTGCACATATAGAAAGCATATGCATCAATCTTTTTGAGACCGTTGGGAAGAGAAATTTTTGTGAGTTTTGCATTTTCACCGAATGCATAGTCTGCAATTATCTTCACATCCGAAGGAACTGTGAATGACGATGCAGTCAGAGCGTTGGGGTACTGGATAAGAGTTTTATCTGCAACAGCAGAAAAAACTTCGGGGTCATATGAACTCTGATAAGGGCCGTAAAGAACGCCGTTGACATCGCTGTATACCGTATTGCCCGATTCAACTTCAAAAGCAGAAACGGATGAGCATCCGATAAAAGCATTCTTTCTGATAGCCTTTACACTTGCAGGGATATCAATCTGTGTAAGTGTTTTGCACATTTCAAAAGCTCTCTCGCCGATAAGAGTAACGGTTGAAGGTATGGTTATTGAAACAAGAGATGTGCATCCTTCAAACATATTATCAGGAATTCTTTCAAGAAAAGCAGGAAGACTTATTTCTTCAAGCGCAAGGCAATAGGCAAATGCTGAAGCGTCGATTTCACACTCATCACCCTCAAAGACAACTTTTTTGAGCGATGTGCAATTTCTGAAAGCACCTTCTTCAATTCTTGTTACGGTTGAAGGAATAACAACTTCAGTCATGTATGTACAGTCTGCAAAAGCTCCGCCGCTGATCACGGTAACGGGAACAAGAACATCCTTGGGGTAAACCGTTGATGTTTTTTTGCAATCAGGACAAATATCAAGACTGTTGGCTTCTTCGCTTTCACACTCAGCGCACTTTTTAAGCGATTTATCGCTTACATATCCGCAATCGGGACATACATATTGGCGCATGGGATTTTCATAATCACATTCTTCGTCGATACATACAAACAAAGAATTGCTCAGAGTATATGTTGAAGGAATCTCAACCTTTCCTACTGCATAAGTCTGGCAACGAGTGATTCTTGCTTCTCCGTTTGAATAATAAAACGAATACAAGCCGCCTGCAGCGCTTGCAAACGAAACGGAAAAACACGATAATACAATCAGAAATGAGAGTATTACACCGACTGTTTTGATGAATTTTTTCATAGTTGACCCCCCGATATAAATATCGATAAAATTTCACATGATAGATTATACTTAAAAAGCGAACAAAAATCAATAGTTTTTTATAAATAATAAAATTATATTTGTTTATTATTGACAAATATAGAATAAAGCACTAAAATATTTTTAACATTTTTATTCAGGAGACATTGATAATTATGTATGATTCAAACGGAAATTTCTATAAACCCGAAAGGGGTTCAACTGCATCTCCCGACCATATTATGCTCGCATTCTGCGGCAATGCAAAGAGTGAAATGGCTGTTATATGGCGCACATCAACCGACGTTGAAAACGGATATATACTCTACTGCAAAGACGGTTCGGATGAATGGCTGAAAAAGGATGCGGTTTTTGAAACAAAAGAAACCGATATCGATATCAGCAACTATTATTCCGTAAGACTGAGCGGTCTTGAAGCAGGAACAAAATACCGATACACCGTCGGTTCGGATGACAACAGAAGTGCTGAATATTCATTTGAAACTGAAGCTGAAAACCTTGATAAATTCAGCTTTATCGTTATCACAGACCATCAGAAAGGCGACCCGTGTCACCTTCCCGATTATTCAAAAGTCGGTGCTATGCTCAACAGAGCACTTGAAAGACATCCCGAATGCAAATTCATTTTTACTGCAGGTGACAACTGCGACAACGGGCAGAACGAACTTCAATGGAACGGCATGTTTGAAGGTCTTAAGGGTATCATCGAAAGCAGACCTTACATGATGACAACGGGTAACCATGACAACCGCGGTTATCTTACATATTTCCCCGAACCCACAGGCAAATTCTATCTTGAACACGCTGATTTCTTTGATTTTCAGTTCGGAGCCGCATATCCCGACAACGGTCCCGAAGGATACAAAGGCGAGAACTATTCATTCGATTACGGCAACACTCATTTTCTTGTTCTCGGAATCAATGCACCCGATGTTCTTGAAGAATGGGCATACAACGACCTGCAAAACAGCAACAAAACATGGAAGCTCGGCGGATATCATTTCCCGATTTATCCCGTTATGCCCGAAGGTCAGAATAACGACGGATATCCGTGGTTAAGAAAGCCCATCGAAGAAGGCAGACTTGACATTCTTTTTGAAGGTCACGAGCATTCATTTGCAAGAACTTTCCCCACAAAGGGCGACGAGCTTTTTGACAAGCCCTCTGAAGGAACCGTTCATTATATTGTCGGTAACGGCGGCGGAAATATTTATCATTCCAATGCACCGAAAGTCTGGCACTCATGTTTCTATCCGCAGGAAATCCGCATGGGTTCATACACGCTTGTTGAAATTGACGGCAATGTTCTCACCGCAACCGCATATCTCGATGACGGAAGAATCATTGATGTTTTCACAATCGATAAAAACAAAGATCTTATCACTCCCCATGCACTTGCGCCTACATATGACTGGACAAAAATGGCGTTCAAGGGTCAGATGCTCGAGCTTATCGCAAGGGAACTTTACGCTGAATTCAAAGACGGAATATGGTACGCTCCGTTCGGTGTTGTCATTCAGTTTATCGGCGGAAAAGTCATAAAAGAAGCAGAAACGCTCTATGTTGAAGCCTACGGTCACAGAGCAACATTCACCGTCGGCAGTAAGCTCGCAAAAACAGATCTCGGAACGGTTGAAATGAGCGGAGAGGCTTATTTTGTGAAAAACCAGCTTTATGTTCCCGTTGATGACACTGCAAAGATGTTTGAAATGGAATGGTATCACGCAAAAAGAAATAACTACATAAACTGGAACACAGCAAGCGAAGACAAGCCCCTTTGCAAGCATCCTGCAGAATAAAGGAGAGATATAAATGCTTTACAAAAAAAACACCGCCCCAACATTGACAGACGATCTTTTCAGAAATCCCACCTGCGAATACAGAGGCACCCCTTTCTGGGCATGGAACAGCGATCTCAAAGCGGAAGAACTCTGCAACCAGATTGATATTTTCAAAAAAATGGGTCTCGGCGGATTCCATATGCACGTCCGTACAGGTATGTCAACCAACTATCTTTCCGATGAATTCATGGCACTCATCAGGTGCTGTGCGGAAAAAGCAGACAAAGAGCATATGCTCGCATGGCTTTATGACGAAGACAGATGGCCGTCAGGCGCAGCAGGCGGTCTTGTTACAAAGGACAAGGAATACCGTGCACGCTGTCTGCTCATGACAACCGAACCTTGCGACAGCAATGATGACGAAACAGAAAATATAGATTCCCGTGCAGAAGGAAGCAGAAACGGTGACGGTTACCTTATCACCTGCTACGATGTTGTTCTTGACGAAAACGGATATCTCAAATCATATAAGCAAATCGGCGAAAACGATGAAGCGCAGGGCACAAAATGGTATGCATATCTTAAAGTTCATGCCGCTTCACCCTGGTATAACAATCAGACATATCTTGACACCCTTAACCCCAAGGCTGTCAAGCGTTTCGTTGAAGTGACCCACGACAGATACAAAGAATCAATCAGCGAATATTTCGGCAATGTTGTGCCTGCAATTTTCACCGATGAACCCCAGTTCACACGCAAAAAAGTTCTTCAGAATTCAACCGATACCCACGAAGATATTGCAATGCCGTGGACAGACGACATTCCCGAAACATACAAAGCGCAGTATGGCGAAGACATTCTTGAAAGTCTTCCCGAGCTTTTCTGGGAGCTTCCCGACGGCAAGATTTCTCTCACCCGTTATCATTATCATGACCATATTTCCGAAAGATTCTCGCAGGCGTTTGCCGATGTGTGCGGTGAATGGTGCCGCGAAAACGGAATTGCTCTTACAGGCCACATGATGGAAGAGCCTTCGCTTCACAGCCAGACCGCAGCTCTCGGCGAAGCAATGCGTTCTTACAGAGGCTTTGACCTTCCCGGTATCGATATGCTCTGCGCAAGTTTTGAATTCACAACCGCAAAGCAGGCTCAGTCGGCTGTGCATCAGTTCGGCAGAGAAGGTATGCTTTCCGAGCTTTACGGCGTTACAGGCTGGAACTATGATTTCAGAGGCTACAAGCTCCACGGCGACTGGCAGGCCTGCCTTGGTGTTACAATAAGAGTTCCCCATCTTTCATGGTATGCTATGGGCGGCGAAGCCAAGAGAGACTACCCTGCTTCAATCCACTATCAGTCACCCTGGTGGGAAGAATTCTCATATCTCGAAGACCATTTCGCAAGAGTCAACACAGCCATGACACGAGGCAAGCCCGTTGTCAAGGTTGGCGTTATCCATCCTGTTGAGAGTTTCTGGCTTCATTGGGGTCCCAACGATAAAACTGCTCTCATCCGTGAAAACACGGACGAAAAATTTGAAAATCTTGCAGATTGGCTTCTCAAGGGTAGCATAGATTTCAACTATATCAGCGAATCTCTTCTCCCCGCTCTCTGCGAAAGTGCATCAGCACCGCTCAAGGTGGGCAAAATGGAATACGATGCAATTATTGTTCCCGATTGCGAAACACTCCGTTCAACAACTCTTGAACGCCTTGAAAAATTCCGTGAAGCAGGCGGAAAACTCATTTTTGCAGGTAACTCACCGCTTTATGAAGACGGTGCTCCGAGTGAAAGAGGCAAGGCTCTTTATGAAAAATCAACAGTTGTTGCATTTGACAAAGAAAAGATTCTTTCCGCTCTCGATGGCAACAGAACAATCACCATCCGTGAGAAAAACGGCAGACTTTCAGACGGTTTCATCTATCAGATGCGTCAGGACGGCAATTCCCGTTGGGTTTTCATAAGCAGATGCCGTGAACCTTATAACAAGGATGTTGTAAGCGACAACGAACTGCGCATAAGTATCAAAGGCGAATATATTCCTTATGTTTATGACACAATCAGCGGAAACATCGCAAAAATCCCCTGCAAATATATAAACGGTTCAACCGTTATCGCAAAAACTCTCTATAACTATGACAGCCTTCTTCTCAGACTTGATGAAGGCAAATCCGACCTTATCGGCGAAGATCCCGGTAACATCGATTTGTTTGACACAACAGCAATGCCCTCGCTTGCTGACTACACTCTCTCCGAAAGAAACGCATATCTTCTTGACATAGCCGAATTCTCGCTTGACGGCGGCGAATTCAATCCCGAAGAAGAAATTCTCCGTCTTGATAATGTATGCAGAAAAGCTCTCGGTTTTGTCACAAGAGGCGGTCATGTTGCTCAGCCCTGGGTGCTTGAACCCGAAACAATCGAACATTATATCACTCTTCGTTTCAACATCGAAAGCGAAATCGAATATTCAGGCGCAGAGCTTGCTCTTGAAGATGCAGAAAAAGCAAAAATCATCTTCAACGGCAATGAAATCGCCAACAATATCACCGGTTGGTATGTTGACAAAGATATCAGAACAATTCCCCTCACAGACATCGTCAAGGGCAAAAATATTCTTGAAATCACTCTTCCTTTCGGAAAGCGTACTAACACGGAATGGTGTTATCTTCTCGGCAATTTCGGCGTAAGAGTTACAGGCAGAGACAAAACAATCACCGCCCTTCCCGAAAAGCTCGGATTCGGTTCGGTTCTCAATCAAGGACTCCCCTTCTACGGCGGAAACATCACCTACCATCTTGAAGCCGAAGGCGAAAAATTCGCAATTGAAGCAACAAGATACAGAGGCGCACTCATCTCCGTTGCGGTTGACGGCGAAACAAAGGGTAAAATCGTTTATCCGCCCTATCACCTTGAAATTGAAGGACTTGAAGCAGGCAGCCACAAGGTGGATATAACACTTTTCGGTCACCGTTTCAACAGCTTCGGTGCAGTTCATCTTACCGACATGAATCACTCATGGCACGGACCCGATGCATGGCGCACCGACGAAGAACGCTGGAGCTACGAATATGTGTTCCGTGAACTCGGCATTCTCGCAAGACCCATAATCAAAACAAGATAAACTAAAAACCGTGATTAACGATTCTGTTAATCACGGTTTTATTTTTATTTATTGATACCTTTATATTCTGCTTTGACTTTTTCGTAACTTTCAAGATTTCCGATATCATAACGGCTTCCGGGCATTTCCATTGCATGAACATCAGTCTGAGTGCAGAGCCATGCGATATAGCTTCCGGGAGCATCTGTACCGCATCCGCTGTCAATCCCCTTTTGCACAAGTCCGGCATCGCCCTTTGTGTAAAAATAAAAAGGCGGGCAACACCAGTTTGTTGCAGGGTCGGGTGATTTTTCGGTCATTTTGAGAACTTTATCGTTTTCATCGATTGTTACGACACCGCATTTGAGAAGCTTTTTGAATTCAGGTTCATAATATCTCATTATGCACGAAGTTTTCTTTTCTTTTGCATATGCAACGAATTTGGTAAGACTGAAATCAAGCACATTGTCGCCTGCGATAACGAGCATATCATCATCAAGACCGAGCTTATCAATCGCAAACTGAATATCTTTGACCGCACCGAGACGGGTTTCATTTGTGTCCGTGCCGTCATCAACAACAGTCACTTTCTGCGATTTTGTTGCCGCCCATTTTTCAAAATGACAAGCGTATTTATGATTTGAAATAACAACATATTCATCAACTTCGCCTGATGCATCGATATCATCAATAAGCCAGTCAAGAATGGTTTTGTCACCGACTTCAAGAAGGGGCTTCGGAAAGTTTTCTGTCAAGGGATAAAGACGGGTTGCATATCCCGCCGCCAATATAAGACATTTCATGTTTTCTTTCTCCAATCAGCCAAGATTGACTCCGTCAGCACTCTCGCAGATATGAACGGAATATTTGCCGTCAAGATGCGGAAATGCTTCAAGATATTCACGGGTTACGGCTTCGATTATGCTTTCTTCAAAATCAGGATTTATCAGCGCCATGCAGCAGCCCTTGAATCCTGCGCCCGAAAATCTTCCGCCGTAGATACCTTCGGTATAAGTCATGATTTCATATAATTTTTTAAGCTCGGGCGAGCCTGTTTCCCAGTTGTAAATCGAGGATTTTCCGCTTTCAAAAGAAAGTCTGCCAAACTCCTCGATATCACCGTTTCTCCATGCTTCTGCGCCCTTCTGCACACGGTCAAATTCCGAGTACCAATGCTCCGCACGTTTACGCCAGTTTTCAGGAAGTTTATCCTTATGTTCAAGGTAAATTTCATAAGGTACATCACGGAGATTTGTTTCTTTGAACTTGCCGTATTCCATTCCTGCATAAGCCTTGAGGGCATAGGCGGCACTCCTGCACTCATCAACTCTCATGTTGAATGCCGAACCTGCAAGAGAGCGCTCCAGACCGCTGAAAAATATGGCGATTTTATACGGTTTCATATCGGGATGCTGCGGAATAAGTTCATATGTATCATTCTGCAGATCCATATACAGAAGATGATTTTTTTTGCAATAAATCTCACATGATTGGTCGAGTTTTCCGCACGAAACACCGACATAGGAATTCTCTGCTTCCTGCGAAATTTCAATAAGCTCACCCGATGTGAGAGTGATACCGTTCATATTGCAAAGAGCGGAAAGAAATGTGATGATAACTGCCGCAGATGACGAAAGACCGCCAATCGGGAGTTCGCCGTCAACAACAGCGCAAAGCCCCCTTCTGAGGGGATAACGCTTGTTGAGAGCAATTGTTGCACCGCGAAGATGGTCTGCCCAGTCACCCTGAACTTTGTCGGGAGTTGCGGCAACGTGCCACTGCGCTCTTTTATCAAACTGCATCGATTTGATTTCAATAACGCCGTTTTCTTTTGGTCCGTAAGCAATATTGATACCTTTATCGATTGCAAATCCTGTTATTTTGCCAAGCTGGTGGTCGCTGTGCGCACCGATGGGGCAAATTCTGTAAGGAGTAAAAGCCGTGCTTTGTGCAGGCTTTTTATATGTTTGTTCAAACATTTCAACAGCAGTCATTTCTATTCCTCCGTGAAATCAACTGTTATTTTCAACTTCGGTCAATTCGCCGTTTTCGTTGATTCTGTAAATCCTTGTGCAATACTTGAGCATGCTGGGTCTGTGAGTTGTGATTATTCTCGTTCTGTTAGGGAATTCTTTCATCATGTTTGCAAGAACTTTTTCTTCGGTTTTTTCATCAAGGGCGCTTGTTGCTTCGTCCATAACAATAATGGGTGCATCTCGCAGAAGCGCTCTTGCGATCGACATTCTCTGCACCTGACCTTCGGAAAAATTAACACCTTTTTCCCCGATTTCGGTATTGATTCCGAGTGGCAATTCCTTGATAAAACTCCATGCATCCGCAGTTTCAAGCGCATTCACGATTTCATCATCTGTGGCTTCAGGTCTTACAATTCTCAGGTTATCCGCAACTGTACCCGAAAAAATCGCATTCCCTTGAGGCACATAGGAACAGAACCTTCTTGTGCATTCCGAAACAGGAATTTTTCTGCCGTCTTTTGTTTCCACCGTCAGCTCACCCGAATCGGACTCAACAAGCCCGAGAACAAGTCTGAGAAGCGTTGTTTTTCCCTCTCCCGAAGGTCCTACAAACGCAATGGTTTCGCCTGCCTCAGCTCTGAAAGAAGCGCTTGCCACAACGGGATCATCGCCGTCGGGATATGTATATTTCAAATTGTTGCAAACAATTGTAACTCCGCTTTCATTTGCAGATTTTTCCATCTTTTCAGCCTTTTCGGCATCGTCGTTTTTCTCAAGCGGAAGCGCTGTGATTTCCATGATTCTGCCTGCCGAAGTTGCAATTGAAATTGCGCTCGGAATAAGAGAAACAATGGATGAAAAAGAACTTGTGAGCTGACCTGAAATCTGCAAAAACAGTGTCATTGTACCGTAAGAAATAGCACCCTGCCAGAGTCTGTAGATTCCCCAGCCGTAGCAAGTATAAGCAACCGCAAGCCCGATAAGCGACATACAAAGACTCATGATAATCGTGAAGCGGTCATGCTCAAGCACGATTTTTCTGTGTAATTCAAGATTGGTTTTCATCTGATCAACATAGCGTTTTGTTATGTCAAAAGCCTTGATTGTCTGCAGATTCTGGATGGATTCCGAATAAAAAGAAAGGATTTTTCCGTTCATTTCACGCCTTTCTTTGTTGTATTTCCGCACCATTTTTGTTGTGATTTTAGAAGAAAAAACAAGGAACGGAGCGCTCATAAACGCAAAAATTGCCATTGTGGGGTCATAATAAAGAATCACCGCAAGATAGCCGATAAACTGCGCAAAAGTGGTGAAAGCGTTGGGAATAAATGAAATTATACTGCTTGAAACAAGACTCACATCGCCTTCAATTCTGTTGAGAAGCTCGCCTGAATGATAAGTTCTGATACTCTCCCATTTTGAATAGGTGATGTGTTCATAAACTCCGTATCTTATCTCCATGTTGATTTTGCTTCCCACAACACCTGCAAGCCGTGAAAAAACCGCGCTGACAATTCTCTGTGTCAATCCGAAGGTTATAGCAATCACAGCACTTTTGAAAATGGTATCGCTGTTGTGAGAAACAACCGAATCGATGAGATATTTTGAAGCGACCGTTGAACCGAGCCCCATCGCAATGCTGAAAAGCCCGATAAGAATATAGAAAGCAATCTGCAAACGGTATTTTGAAACATATCGCAGAAGCCACTTCCATTCCTTGCCGAGCGAACGGAGAAGTTCAATATATTCACTTGGTTTTTTCATATAAAATCAATCCATTTCAACTCAGTCTGAGTGATAGTTATGGCTATTTTATCATATCTGTCGTCAAATTACAACAAAAATGCAATAATAATATATCTAAATTTGATATATTTTTCTTTAAAGATTTTCTTTAAAGAATATTGACTTATATAAAAAAAAGATATATAATATTGGAGATTATAATGGGATGGTGTATTATAGCATCCCATTCAGGAAATCATGTGAGATTTGGTATATGAAAAAATTTTATTCATTATGCAAAAAATCGATTTGCATCGATGCAGAGTTCTTTCCGAATCAGAACCCCCTTTGGGCTCAGTTCGAAACTGCACCGTGCGATGCCGATATAAATATCAATTGCACAGTCACAGATTGTTTCCCTGAAACACCGTCAGGAATCAAATCAGGTGATTTTGTGGTGTCCGTTGAAGGCGATACGGTTTTCCGTGCCTTTCCCATGGGCAAGCTCCCCGGTGCACTCACAAAATATACTCCTGCAGATGTTTCTCACAGCGAAACTTTCTTCACTCAGAGGAGTCTGCCGATTATGCTTGACAGCAGATTCATGTGGAGTTCTGTTTCACTCGCGCAACTTCTGATTTCACAAAATGCACTCTTCATCCATTCGTCATTCATTTCGGTCAACGGCAAGGCTGTTCTCTTTTCTGCTCCCTGCGGAACGGGAAAAAGCACTCAGGCCGCTCTTTGGGAAAAATATCGCAATACCGAAATAATCAACGGCGACAAAGCGGGGATTCTCGTTGAAAACGGTGTTCACGCCTGCGGAGTTCCTTTTTGCGGAACAAGCGGAATATGCAAAAACCGGATTCTTCCGCTCGGCGCAGTCGTGCTTTTAAGCCAATCAAAAACAAATACTGTCAGGCGTCTCGTCGGCGCAGAAGCATTGCAAGGAGTCATGAGCAATATCTATCTTGATTTCATTGCACCTTCCGAAAGACTGAAATGTACTGACTTAATCATCGAGCTTCTCTCGTCAGTTCCCGTTTACCATCTTGCTTGCACTCCCGACGAAGAAGCGGTAATCACTCTCGAAAAAACATTTAAAGCCGAAGGAGTTATCTGATTTGGATATCACCTGCAATCAACTGACAGATTTTCTTTTTGCAAAAGCGGATATGAACAAAATACCTCTTGCAGGCTCGTTTGAACTCACTCCGAGATGCACTCTCGATTGCAAGATGTGTTATATTCACCGTCGCAGTTCCGACAAATCTGCAATCGCTGAAGAAAAAGACACAAAATTCTGGATTGACCTTGCAACAAAAGCAAGAGATGCAGGAATGCTCATTCTTTTGCTTACAGGCGGAGAACCGTTGCTTCGTTCGGATTTTGATGAAATTTACAGAGAATGCAAAAAACTCGGTCTGCTCGTTTCGGTCAACACCAACGCCACTCTTCTTGACGAAGACAAAATACGTCTTTTCACGGAATATCCGCCGCAGAAAATCAACATCACTCTTTACGGCTCATCCCCCGAAACTTATGAAAAACTTTGCGGCAATGCATCGGCTTATCAGAAAGTCGCAGAATCAATCCGCAGGCTGAAAGAAGCAGGAATCACTCTCAAACTCAACTACAGCATCACCCCCGATAATGTTGACGATATTCCTGATGTAACAGCTTTTGCAAAAGAGCTTGATATTCCTGTCAAAGCGGCAAGTTATATGTTCTCCCCCACCCGAACTTGCGGCGAAACATTCAGGCTCACCCCCGAAGAAGCGGCAAAAGCCAAACTCGATTGGCAGCGGAACATATTCGGTGATGAAGAATTGAAAAGACTTGTTTCAAAATCAGAATCAATTCCCGAAACAAACGACATTTCATGCAGTCAGCGAATCAACTGCCGTGCAGGACTTTCAACTTTCTGGGTAACATGGAAAGGCGAAATGACACCGTGCGGAATGATGTCGGGTCCGAATATTCCGATAACGGATTTCAGCGATGCATGGAAGAAGATTTGCGAAGAAAGAGAAAAAATCTTTCTTCCGAAAGAATGCTCAACCTGTTCACTTCGCCCGAAATGCGATATGTGTGCGGCGGTTTCGCTCGCAGAAACAGGCAAGAGCGACGAAGTCCCACCCTACGCCTGCAAAAAGGCGCATGAGTTCGAAAGACTCTGCAAAGAATTTATCTCACGGCAATAATTATCCAAACGTATCCGCTTGGATTTTATTAATAAATTATTTTGCAAAATATAAATGGAGGTAACATTTATGAAAGCATTCAAAAAAGCCATTGCTCTTGTGCTTTGTCTTGTAATGACTGTCGGCATTTTCGCTGTTTCAGGCATTACAGTTGATGACCTTGCAAATCTCTTCCCCAAAGCAGAAGCTGCAATCACTCTCGGCGGAATCACTCAGCAGAGAGTTATTTCAAACTACGAAGCAACCTACAGAGCATATCAGAAGAGGTTCTTCAAGGGCGAAGAAACAAACTGGCCCACCAACTTTGTTATTCCCGGTCTCGGCTCTGCTGATGACTATACCCCGCAGGGTATGACCTATTGGAAAGCAAAGGAATGGATTCTCATTTCCGCTTACGATGCAGGCGGCTCGGACAACTCCGTTATCTATGCTCTCGATGCGGTTTCAACCGACCTTGTTGCGGTTTTCAAAATTCAGAATGCCGACGGTTCTGTCAACACCAGCCACGGCGGCGGTATTGCTGCATCGGAATATAACTTCTACTATGCTGATTCAGGCTCAAAGATCAGTTATGTTCCTCTTTCCGAGATGGACGTTGCTCCCGGTACAGCCAAAACCATCACCCTTAAAGGCAGCATCGACTGTAGCACTGAACTTAACGGCGTAGCTACATCCTACTGTTGTTACGATGAAGGTGTTCTCTGGACAGGTAACTTCTACTTTACCGGAGATGATAGATATAAGACTCCGTTCACCTCTACTTACCCCAGTGCCCTTATGGGTTACAAACTCCGCGGTAACTCATCAGAGGAAGAGTGGGCATACCTTTCCGGCAAAAACAAAAACCTGCTTCAGGTTACAACTGAAGGAACCCAAGGTCAGACCGTATCCGAATGCGAATATAGGGTAGCAGATGTTTACCTTACCGGTAAAGGTTCATACAATTGGTCTGCTTTCCAGAGCGGTGAATATATAGACATCAACGGTGCTATTACCGTTAAAAAAGACTCTCACGATAATTCGATTATTGATCTTATTGAAGGAGCCTATGGTGTAAGAGAATCTTTGGCTGCTGAAATCACCCCAAATTTCGCTACCGCAAATCTTACAGCAGGAAAGAAATATGTAATCAGTTTCGTATCAACGAACCTGGAAACTGATATGTATATGTTTGCGCCCAGCGGTCCGCACTGTAGTATCAAGAACGCCGATACTAAAATCGAAGCACTTGACAACGGCAAATACCGTTTCACTCTTGAATTCACAGCAGGTATAGAACCTGCAGGTGCAGACAGCTTGTGGAGCGAAAATCCCAACGCAAACTACACAGGCACATACACATTCCGTTTTGACCAGGATAAGATTCTTGCTTCTGAAGGCACAAGAAACTTCTCAATAACCAATGTCACCCTCAGAGAAGCTAACAACGAGATCACAGACCCTTACAATGCCGAAGATGCACGTTTCACGGGCTCTGTCGGCAATCCCTCCTATGTTGTTCTTTTTGACAGTCAGATAGACAGAATCCAGTACGCTATGGTTGACAAGGGTAAGCTTTATATCAGCCGTTCATGGAGCCGTACAGAGTCTACAAACCATATCAGAGAACTCGCTATCGCTGATATCGACCTTGGTATGCCCGGTAACTCAACCACAACCATCGGCGGTATAAAAAGACCTGTTCACGTTGTATCATACAATGATTTAACCCGTTTCGGCGGCGATAAGAATTCGGCAACAAAAAACCAGATGCTTTACATGGGCGAGGCTCTCTGCGTTATTAACGACTACCTCTATATGTTCGGCGAAGGTGCAGGTTGGACTTACAACGGCAAGGACAGCAGCAGCGTATGCACTGAACCTATCGACGTTATCTGGAAGATTGACCAGTACGCAATTCAAGGTCTTGTAAGACCCCACGAAGACGTTAGTTCCGTTGAGTACGAAAAGGTTAATTCACTCAGCGAGATTAACTCCACTGACGAATATATCATCCTTTATGAGTCATCAATCAAAGACCC
>JAZRJH010000010.1:0-19467 GCA_045645685.1 Acutalibacteraceae bacterium | reverse complement strand
AAATTGAACATGGTATAACACCGGTCTGGATGGATCTTGAAAAAGCAATTGAAATATTTGCAGATTATCCGAATAAAAGAGAAGATATTTCAAGCCTGTATCTTCGTGAATTTACGGTTCTTAATAAATTAAAATCAATATATCCAGGAATAAATTGAAGAAAGTTATAAAGGAGAAATTAGATGCCTGTATTTACAATATCATTCTGCACCCTTATCGTTTTAATTTATATCCTTGATAATTTTCTTGTAATTCCTAAAACTGCAACAATTACATTAACATAAAAACTGTGGTCGGGACACAACAAAGGTTATATAAACCACGCTTTACATCTGTCTGAAGAGAAAATTAAAAAAGGACAAGTCTGGCGTCTTGTTACATCACCAGCTCTTCATGTAGGAACATGGCACATAATTTCAAATTTAACAGCAATGCTCATTGTTGGATATGCCGTTGAATCTCAGCTCGGAATGGCAAAAACCGCGCTTTGCTATATCGGTTCTGCATTCATATCAGCTTTGTATATGACATTTGTTTATAAACTGAATGAGGGCGAAGGTGCATCAACAGGAATTTACGGTCTGATTGCAATATTTATTATGTTTTCCTTCAAAAACGGCACGGTTATGTTTTCGGGTTTACCCATTCTTACTCTGATAATACTTGCTATTTATACAGTTGGCGGAATGCTTGTGGGTAAAGCAACTGCTTGTGAACATATCTCCGGCTTTGCAGGCGGACTGCTGATGGGATTTATTTTGATTTGACAGAGATTATATATGAACAAATACTAAAAAATCTCAATCGTTTGATGGGCATATAAATACAGAAAACATCATATTCAAAATAAATAAACTCCGAATCCAATGAATGGGTTCGGAGTTTTTATGTGTGGTGCACCTGACAGGGCTTGAACCTGCACATCGAAGATACCAGATCCTAAATCTGGCGCGTCTGCCAATTCCGCCACAGGTGCATTTATTCGGGTTTGATATTATCATGAATGAGTTTGTTTGTCAAGATAACATTACGGTTTCAAAGCGTATCTCTGAAAAAGAGATACGCTTTGATTAATTGATTATTTTTTAAAAGGAACAACGCAGAATTCAAATTCAAGACCGTCTTTTCCGTCAATTTCAAACTGGGGAAGAATGTCGGGTCCGCAGCTTGCCGTGCCTGTGCCTCTTGTGAAGCCGTCGATGTTAATAACAACTGTGTTTTCATCGTGAAGGTCTTCTCTGTGCTTTGCATTCTGAAGAAGAAGCTGTGAATAGGGTCGTGCATTGAAGTTGAAATATTTATCATCAAATTCAAACTTAAGACCGTTTCCTTCGCTGTCTGAAACTGCAAGATATCTGACCTGTGTGCGATTGCCTGAATCCTGCGGTCTGATATAGGGTTCATACATATCATCAACGGTTGTTTCATAAATACCGACCATTGACTGTGCATAAAGGTCTGAAAGATTCTCATCAGGACCCATGCCGAAGTATTCAATATTTCTGAAATCTCTGGGCATTTCAAGTGTAAGACCGAATCTGGGCATATGAGCTGCAAGACGCTTCTTTGCAATGGGCTTGAATTTTGCTTCAACATTCATCGCACCGTTGCCGTAAATCTCATATTCGATTTCAACAGTTCCGAGCGGAAGAAGAGTTTTCTTGCTCTTGAGCTTGTATTCAACTTCAATTTCAACCTTATTCTTCTTGAATTCCGCTTCGAAATCGGTGAGAATGCATTTGTAGTCGTCATATCCGGCTTTAATCCACTTGTCGCGATACTGTGTATCGTTATCAAGATAAGCTCTGTAGATGTTGGGAATAAAGCCTTTTGCAAAAGCAGGGGAATCATTCACAAATTCTTTGCCGTTTACGATATAGCTTTCGATCATGCCGCTTTCAGCAGAGAATGTAACAGATCCGTTATCAAATGAAACAACAGTTTTTGAATCATCTGATGCAACATTAATCTTGCTGTCGGATTTGATTTTTTCGGATTTATATTCTTCCTTGATTGCAATCTGCTCGCAGGCAATCTCGTTTTCACCGTCATAATAATAAATATTAAGATGGCAATCGCATTTTTCCTTGGGAAGTTTGTAATCAAGTTCAAATGTCTTTTCGCATTCAGCATCAATATCAAGGATGATTTCGTCTGCTGCAAGAAGAATATTGCCATTCTTAACAAGTTCCCATACTGCAGTGATATATGATGTGTTTCTGAATCTGTTTGTGTTCTTGAATGTGATTTTCTTATCTTCAAGACTTGCTCTTACGGGACGGTAAACGTTCTTCATTTGTTTTGCACCTGTATGAAGTGTTCTGTCGGGATAAAGAAGACCGTCAACGCAGAAGCAACCGTCATGACGCCATTCACCGTGGTCGCCACCATATGTATATTTGATTTTGCCGTTAGGATGATAATATGAATGGTCTGCCCATTCCCAGATGCATCCGCCCATAAGATTATCGTACTTGTAGAAAATATCCCAGTATTCTTCAAGTCCGCCGGGGCCAACGCCCATTGCATGTGCATATTCACAAAGGAAGAAAGGTTTGGGAGTCCATTTCTTACCGCGAGTGTGTTTGCCTGTTTTTTCAACATCGTGATGATTTGTATACATTTCGGATACAACATCATATGAATGTCTTTCGTTTCTGACTACACCTTCGTAGTGAACGGGAATTTCGGGGCAAACATCATGAAGATATTCATAGCAAACATCGTGGCAAGCATAGCCGCCCGCTTCATTGCCGAGTGACCACATGATGATGCCTGCACGGCTTCTGTCGCGAAGATACATTCTCTTGACTCTATCGAGATATCTGGGTGCCCATTTAAGATCATGGCTGATAAGATCGATGTTATCGTGGGGTTCGCATCCGCAGCCGTGAGTTTCAATATCAGCTTCATCAACAACATAAAGTCCGTAAACATCACAAAGAGCAAGGAACATTGCATCGGGAGGATAGTGAGATGTTCTGACGGCATTTACGTTGAGTGATTTCATGAGTTTAACATCCTTTTCAAGATCATCAAAGCTCATAACATAGCCGTTCTTATAGTGTGTATCGTGATGGTTAACACCCTTGATTTTAATTTTCTTGCCGTTGACGGTAAAAATATCCTTCTTGATTTTAACTGTTTTGAAGCCGATGTTATGGCGCTGAGTCATAATTTCGTCTTCACCGTTATAAAGGCTGACATATGCAGTATAAAGTTCGGGAATTTCAGCATTCCATGTTTTAACATCAAGATTATTGAAACTGATAACACAGTTCTTTTCGGCAGGAATACATTTTTCTGCAACAAGTTTGTTCTTGTAGTAAATCTCTGCATAAGCGCAGAGTCCTTCGGCATTGCCGTTGATTTCTACATTGATATCAAGGTTCCAGCCCTTGGCTGTTTCTTTTGTTCTCAGATAAACATCGTTGAGATATGTTGCGGGCATTTCATAAAGAAGAACATCTCTGAAAATACCGTTTTCTCTGAACATATCCTGGCATTCAAGGAATGTTCCGTTTGACCATTTGTGAACAACTGCAAAAAGTTCGTTTTCACCTTCAACAAGATATTTTGTGAGATCAAATTCAGCGGTGTTGTGTGCACCTTCGCTGTAACCTACAAACTGACCATTTATATAAAGGTCAAGGCATGAAACAACGCCAAGGAATGAAATTATATATGTTTTATTAAGATTATCAACGTTGAAAGTCTTTCGGTAAATGCCGACAGGCTGTTCATAAGGAACATAAGGAGGCACATCATCGAAAGCATAGGGACAGTTGATATATGCAGGTGAATCGTAGCCGTTTCTCTGCCATGTCGAAGGGATTTTGACTGTGTCGAATGCAACAGTTTCTGTGTCAATTACATCAGGAAGGTCCTTGTTTGTTGAATAATATCTAAACTGCCAATCACCCGAAAGAACTTTTACGATATCGGATGAATATCTTTCTTTCTTTAATGATGTCTTTTTGAGAACTTCAACTGATGAATAGGGGATAGCATAGCCTCTGCCTTCGAGTTTGTTAATCTCAAAAACAGAAAAATCATTGAAATTTGTTTTGTTGATGCTGTATTTCATTTTATTGCTTCTCCTTTAAAATATTAATCATGATTTTTGCTGCTTTATAAATATCACCGCAACCGAGAGTGATAATCAGATCACCGCTCTGTGCGTTATTTATTGCATATTCTGCAACCTCGTCAAAGGTATTAAACCAAACGCTTCCTTCAATTTTTTCGGCAAGCTGTGAAGTGTAGATGTTGTAAGTGTTGACTTCTCTTGAGCCCATGATTTCTGTCATGATACATCTGTCGGGAATACGAAGAACACGGACAAATTCATCAAAAAGTATAGATGTTCTTGAATAAGTGAAAGGCTGGAATACTGCCCAAACTTTGTTATAGCCCATTTTCATTGCTGTTTCGAGAGTTACTTCAAGTTCTTTGGGGTGATGAGCATAGTCGTCGGCAATTGTGATTCCGTCAATCTGTGCAAGAATCTCAAATCTTCTGCCTGCGCCATGGAAATTGCCGATTCCTTTAACGCACTGTTCAAAGCTGACGCCTGATTCCATTGCAGATGCAATAACAGCAAGAGCATTATAAACATGATGCTTGCCGGGAATTCCGAGTGTAACTCTGCCAAGATTTTCGCCGTGTCTGATAAGATCAAATGATGCAAATTCGTTTTTGAGTTCGATGTTGACGGCTCTGTAATTATTACCGTCATTAAAACCGAATGTAATAACGGGCTTACCGCTGATTTCGGTTGCGGGAATAACAGTATCAACTGTATTCAGGTCATCACCGTTATAAATTATCGTTTTGGTTGCCATTGAAGCAAATTTTGTGAATGACTTCTTGAGATTTTCAAATGTTTTGAAGTAGTCGAGATGATCTTCATCAACATTAAGAATAACGGCAATATCAGGCGATAAATCAAGGAATGTATCAACGAATTCACACGCTTCGCATACCATGTGATCGCTGTGACCAACCATACCGTTTGAACCTGTCAAGGGAAGTTTTCCGCCGATAACAGCCGTGGGGTCGAAATCAGCTTCAATAAGCACCTGAGTGAGCATTGAACAGGCTGTTGTTTTTCCGTGAGTTCCGCTGATACAGATACTGTTGGGATAAATTCTCGTAATTGCACCGAGAAGTTTGCTTCTTTCAAAAGTCGGAATTCCCGATGCTTTCGCAGCAACAAGTTCGGGGTTGTCAGGAAGAAGCGCTGCGGTATAAACAATCATTTCGGCACCTTCAATATTCTCCGCTTTCTGTCCGAGAGTCACGGGGATGCCCATTGATCTGATTCGTGCAAGAGTGTCTGTTTCGTTATTATCCGAACCGCTGAGAAGATAACCTTCTTTGTGGAGAATTTCTGCAAGGGGGCACATACCTGAACCGCCTATGCCGATAAAATGTATTCGTTTTACTTTTTTTAACAATGCATCTATTTCAAACATATTTTTCTCCTTAAATTTAATATTTTTATTATAATACATAAATCTGAAAAAATAAAGAAGAAAATGAAAGTTTCCGTCAGTTTTTTTAACAGCTTCAGCTATGTGACATAAAATGATAATATCAAAAGCATCGGGAGGTGCGAATTTGAAATCAATTAATAAAATTTTAATTATCGGCGGTGACAGCCGTCAGATTTATATGGCTGATTATCTTGAAAAATCGGGCTTCAGAATTGAAGTTTATGCATTAGCAGATAAAAACAGATCGTCAACGGATAATATCAAAAATTCAATTATAAATGCGGATATAATTATTCTTCCGCTTCCCGTTTCAAAAGACGGAAAATATATTACTTCAACTGTTCCGATAAAAGAAACTCTGGATGAAATTATAGCGCTGATTAAAGAAGATACTGTTGTTTTTGCAGGATTGTTAAACAGAAATATTGAATCAAAACTCTCAAAAAAAAACATCAAATATTTTGATTATTTCAAACGAGAAGAAGTTACAATCAAAAACACCGTTCCGACTGTTCAAGGAGTTTTGAAAATTATAATTGATAACATTGATTATACAATACATTCAAGCAAATGTGCTGTTTTCGGATATGGAAGAGTAGCAAAAATAACAGCCGATGTCCTGCGTTCAATGGGCGCAGACGTAACCGTTTGTGCAAGAAAAAAATCAGATTTGTCTTTGGCAGAAACAAAAAAACTCAAAGCGATTTTTATTGAAGATTTTTATAATTTTTCCGATGATTTTGATATTATTGTCAACACCGTTCCGTCTGTTGTAATTGACAGAAAAATACTAAGAAATGTAAGAAAAGATTGCTTGATTATCGATGTTTCTTCTGCACCTTACGGAACCGATTTTGCATCTGCCAATGAATTCGGAATAAATGCATTGCAATGTCCTTCATTGCCCGGTAAAGTTGCTCCCAAAACGGCAGGAATTATTATCGGTGAAGCTGTTATCAATATTTTAAAGGAGGAAAATCTTTGGATATAATTACCGTTGGTTTTGCTCTGACAGGTTCGTTTTGCACATTTGAAAGAGCAATTGAAGAGATAAAAAATATAAAATCAAAGGGCATGAATGTTATTCCGATAATGTCTTATAATGCATTTTCAACAGACACACGTTTCGGAAAATCAAACGATATAAACACGAAAATTGAAGAAATATGCGGCAATAAAATCATTTCTACAATAACAGCGGCTGAACCTATCGGGCCAAAGAAACTTCTTGATATTCTTGTTGTTGAGCCTTGTACAGGAAACACTCTTGCAAAGCTTGCAAACGGAATTACAGATACTCCTGTAACTCTTGCAGTCAAAGCACATCTTCGGAATGAAAGACCGCTTGTTATTGCTGTTTCGTCAAACGATGCATTGGCCTGTTCGGCAAAAAACATCGGTCATCTGATAAATTATAAAAACATCTTTTTTGTTCCCATGAAGCAGGATGACCCTGCAAATAAACCTCGTTCGATTGTTGCTGATTTTTCAAAAACAGTTGAAACAATTGAATGCGCATTGAATAACATTCAGATTCAACCTGTTTATTTCTGAAAATAAAAACCAACCTCGGCATTCGGGGTTGGTTTAAAATTTTTATAATTCAATTTCTTCCGAAAGTCTAATATTTCTTGATGAAGATGATGCATGAATTATGAATTTGCCGGGTTCAACAACCCATTCATAATCCTGATTCAGAAGTTTAAAAGCGTCAAATCCGAGAATAAACTCAACAGATTTTGTCTCGTTTGGTTCAAGTGAAATTCTCTTGAAGTCTTTGAGAAGCATAATCGGTGTAACAACCGTGCTTTCGCAGTCTTCAACATAAATCTGAACTACTTCATCACCGCAGAGATTTCCGATGTTTTTAACATTCAATGTTACTCTTACTTCATTATCTCCGATTTTGTTGAGCTTCATGTCGGAATATTCAAATTCGGTGTAGCTGAGACCGAAACCGAAGGGATATAAGGCATCGCCTTTACCTTCATAGTATTCATTACTTGCACCGGGAAGCATTGAATAATAGCAGGGTATCATAGTTGACCTTCTCGGAAGTGAGAAGGGGAGTCTGCCTGCAGGGTTAATCTTGCCGAGAAGTGCATCGCAGACAGCCTGTGAGCCGCTTTCGCCACCAAACCATGATGATAAAATAGCATTGCAAACGTCACTTTCATCTTTTATTGCAAGAGGTTTTCCGTGAAGCATTGCAAAAACAAGAGGCTTACCTGAATCGGCGAGTTTTTTGATAAGCTCCGACTGCTTTCCGCAAAGGGTAAGTTCGCATCTGTCTCTGCCTTCGCCGCTTGAAATTGTATCATCACCGCCGCAGAAAATTATAAGGTCACATTCTGATGCAATTCTGATTGCTTCTCCGAAGTTTTCATTATGCTTTTCTGCGATGATTCCTTGAAGATGATGCTGATCAGAAAGCGCAAATTCAAAGTCACCGTCGCTGATTCCGCATCCGTCACATTGATAAATTTCTGCATCGGGAAGCTCTTCTCTGAGAACATCATAAATTGTTTTAAGTTTTCTGCCTACAGGTTTTGCTGAATATCCTCCGAGTCTGATTTTGTTTGATGAAGGTCCGATTAATGCTATCTTCTTATATAATTCTTTACGAAGGGGGAGTATGCCGTCATTTTTAAGAAGAATAATTGATTTCTGAGCAATCTCAAGAGCTTTATCAAGATGTTCTTGCTTGTTGATTATATTTTTATAATTCTCTTCATCTGTATAGGGATTTTCAAAAAGACCGAGTCTGAATTTAAGTGTAAGAACACGGCGGCAGGATTCATTTATATTTTCTTCTTCTATTCTGCCTTCATTTACAAGTTCTTCAAGAGAGTCGACCCAGAATTTGTTGGGATATTCATCGCCGCCCTGACAGTCAAGACCGTTTTTCTTTGAAAGATATATGCCTTCTTTATCATTTTTTGCCATTTTATGAAGATAATGAACTCTGCGAAGACCGCCCCAGTCAGAACGGCAGATTCCTTTAAGACCAAATCTTTCTTTAAGAATTTCTTTGAGATAACGTTTGGATGTCATCATCAGGTCTCCGTCAATCGAGTTATAGCTGACCATAACATCATATGCGCCGCCTTCTTTTATTGCAGCTTCAAAAACAGGCAGATAGCAGGTTTCAATTTCTCTTATACCAACTCTTGCAGTTCCGCAGTTAACACCTGCTTCGGGTATTCCGTGAATACAGTAATGTTTCGGCTCGGAGATAACTGTATCATCTGAAGAAATATCACCGTTCTGATGACCTCTGCAAATCTGAACAGCCATTTTGGTTGAAAGGCATGTATCTTCGCCGAATGTTTCTTCTGTTCTGCCCCATCTGGGATCTCGGGCAACATCAAGATTCGGTGAAAGAACTTCATGAATACCGAGCGCTCTCGCTTCTGTTCCGATTATTCGGCCTGCTTCGTATGCATATCTCGGCTCAAACGTTGCCGCCCATGCCGTGGGAATGGGGAGAATTGTGCCTCTTGTTCCACATATGCCGTGAAGAGCTTCGCCGGTAAAAATAACAGGAATACCGAGTCTTGAATTTTCAATAAAGAATTTCTGAACCTTATTCATAATTGCAGGCACAGAATAATTGTCATGAACATAGCCGAGACCGTCTGCGAAATCTTCTTTCATTTTGTCCCAGTTATAATCGGATGTTGCTTTTACTGAACAGTTATCAACATCTTCTTTTTCGGTGCAGTAATTACTGCCGAATTTCATGTCAAGCTGAGCGATTTTTTCTCTTAAAGTCATTCTTGAAAGCAAATCTTCGGCTCTTTCTTCGGGTGATAATGCTGGATCTTTGTATTTGATATAATCAGACATAATTATTACCTCAAACGATTTTTTATGATTATATCATATCTTTTAAATGTGTGCAATATATTGTCGGAATGAAGTAACTAATTTTAAATCGAATCATAAAATATAGCAGATATTATTTTGGATGGTGATTCAAATTTATACAGTATATCTGACAGCTGTCGGCGTTGGCGGAGCAACAATTATCGGCGGTATTCTTGGTTTCATTTTTAAAAATTTTTCAAGAAAACACAGCAATTCTTTTATGCTTTTTTCTGCAGGAGTTATGCTCGCAACTTCGATTTTCAATCTTATTCTTCCAACACTTGATCACTCAGAGAAAAGCACAAATTTTATATCTGTTGCAGGTGTTTTCTGTGGTGCGATATGTGTTGTTTTCATTGATATTTTTGTCAAGAAAGTCCTTCATTCTCATAAAGATATATTCATAAACAACTCAGAAATCAGTAATGAATTAAACAAAATAATTTTATTTGTAACCGCAATTGCAATTCATAATTTTCCTGAAGGAATTGCAGCAGGCGTCGGTTTCGGAACAGATAACATTTCTGATGCATTGACAGTTGCAGGAAGCATTGCTTTACAGAATATTCCCGAAGGAATGATTGTTATTTCACCGATGCTTTCAATTGGATTCAGCAAAAAACTTACATTTGTTATTGCTCTTTCAACTGCTTTTTCTGAAATTGCAGGAACTTTGCTCGGATATTATGCAGTTTCACTTTGTGATTTTCTTTTACCGTTTTTGCTTTCATTTGCAGGCGGAACAATGCTTTATGTGATATGTGATGATATTATTCCCGATACCAAAAATTCGGATTCTCAGAACGGAAGCTCAATTTCATTACTGTCAGGTTTTTGTCTGATGATTATTTTTGATTACATTATCGGTTAATTGACTTCTGAGTTTTTCAATAACTTTTTTCTCAATTCTACTCACATATGAACGTGATATATCAAGCATTTCGGCAATTTCAATCTGTGTGAACGGTTCAGTGTCATATAAACCGTATCTCATGATAATTATTGTTTTTTCTCTTTCGTTTTTCAGCTCACCGATGTGTTTATAAATTTTTTCAATATTTATCTTATCATCTGTTTTTTCAGCGATATCATCTTCTGCGCAAATTATATCCATGAGTGTCAACGGATTTCCTTCGCTGTCTGAATCAATCGGCTCATTCACGGAAACATCCTGAGCACTTTTTTTCTTGCTTCTGAAATACATCAGAATCTCATTCTCAATGCATTTTGAAGCATATGTTGCAAGTTTGATACCTTTGGATTCATCAAATGTGTTCACTCCTTTTATTAGTCCTATCGTACCGACAGATATCAGATCATCCTGTTCTTCCTGATTTGATGAATATTTTTTAACAATATGAGCCACAAGTCGAAGATTATGTTCGATAATTTTATTCTTTGCATTCAAATCACCGTTTTTAAATTCAATAAGACATTTTTGTTCTTCCTCTTGCGATAACGATGGGGGAAATGAACCTGTTTTTTTCAGATGCAATGCAAAAAACATAAATCCTTGCGATAATAAGGTTGATATTAAATTTATCATGCATTCACCTCAATGAATAGATATGATTTTATTAATAAATTAATTCATATTATTTTATAATAATCTTGAATATTTTATAAAATAGTTATATAATAAAGAAAAATTTATTTCTCGAGGTGCGGAAAATGGGAAAAATCAAACTCGGTGCTCAGCTTTATACTCTTCGTGACTATATTAAAACCTATGAAGATTGCGAAAATACATTCAAATATCTCAATGATATCGGTATCAATGTTATTCAGATTTCAGGAATCGGCCCTATTCCGCCCGAAAAGGTTGCTTATCTTACCGAAAAATATAATATGGATGTTTGTGTTACTCACACATCATTTGACAGAATGCTTACCGATCTTGATTCTGTTATGAAAGAACATAAAATGCTCGGATGTGATACTCTCGGCATCGGCGGAATGCCTGATGTTTACAGAAAAGACAGCGAAAGCATAAAAGAATTTATAAAAGTTACATCTGAAATCGGTAAGAGAATGCATGATAACGGGCTACAGTTTGCTTATCATAATCATGCATTTGAATTCGCAAAGCTCGATAACGGCAGAAGAATTTTCGATATGCTTATTGAGGACACAAAGCCTGAAGAATTCAGTTTTATCGGTGATACATACTGGTTCCAGTTCGGCGGTGTAAATCCCTGCGAATACATTGAAAAGATTTCAGGCAGAATGAAAGTCTGCCACTTCAAAGATTACGGTATTACCGACCACACACCCAAGTTTGTTGAAGTCGGAACAGGAAATCTTAATCTCGATGCTATTTATAACACCTGTGTTGACGCAGGAGTAAAATATATTGTTATTGAGCAGGATATCTGCGAAATTGACCCGAGAGAATCAATGGCTATCAGCTATAAGAATCTTGTTGATATTGCAAAAAGGAATGATAAATAAATGTCACATAAACCCTTGACCGTCACGGTTCTTACCGACACACATTATTATTGCAAAGATAACGGAACAAGCGGCAAAGCGTACGATATTGCCAATGCCAAAAGTCAGAAACTTCTTGCAGACAGTCCCGAAGTTCTTGAATCTGCATTTTCTCAGATTATTGCAGATAAGGATAGCGATATCGTTCTTATAAGCGGCGATCTTACCAATAACGGTGAGATGAATGCTCATGCAGAATTCATTGAAATGCTCCGCAATCTCAAAAATAACGGTAAGAAAGTTTATGTTATAACCGCAACTCATGATTTCAGAAAAAATGAAGTTGCTGATTTATATTGCGGCGATGAAAGACTGCAGACAAAAGCTGCTTCAAGAGATATTCTTTTTGATATGTACCGTGAATTCGGACCTGATGAAGCAATATCCGTTCATCGTGAAAGTATGTCCTATATAATTCAGCTTTGTGACGGTTACAGACTTTTTGCGCTTAACGATGACACAAACCGCAACGGTAAAAGCGGTTTTTCCGATGAATGTTTTGAATGGATAACCGAAAGAGCAAAAGAAGCAAAAAGAGATAATCAGTTTATTATCGCAATGACTCATCATCCTCTTATCGCCCCTTCACCGATTTATGAAATAATCGGAAGAGGGGATATGCTCGGAGATTATAAAACAAGAATCGCCCAACTTGCCGATATCGGTATTCAGTTTATGTTTACCGGTCACACTCATATTCCCGACACATCGGTTTATCAGTCCGAAAAAGGAAATGTTATTTATGATATCTGCACCGGTTCACCAATCGGTTATCCCGGCGCAATGAGAAAAGTTACCTTTGAGCCTGATAAAAACAATGTTGCCGTCATAACGGAATATATAGATACTCCCGCTTCTTTTTCCGAAAAGGGAATTGAACTTCGCCCTGTTCTTGAGCATCAGCTCATCGGTGTTATCAAGGGAATGATAAAAACGGCAGGCGAAGATATTGATAAACTTGCAGATATGGTAACCGCAATCAGTATAAAACCAAAAGTGATTTATAAATTCGGTTGGATTATTAAACCCATTTTCAGATTTCTGAATTCACTCAAGGTCGGAACTGTTGCAACATGGACTAAAAAAGAAACAGGGCTTAAACGCTCCGAGTATTCGGATATCAAAGACAAAAAAGTTGTTGATGTTATAGTCAGCCTTGTTCTGAGTCTTTTCGGCGGTGAAAGCAACTATCCGCCTGACACGGCAATTTATAAGATTGTTATCGGATTTCTTAATATTATCGACAGTATTCTCAGTATACTTCGCATAGATCTGAAAAAAATAACAAAGGTTGCTTCGTCAGCCGCAGAATTGG
Source organism: Acutalibacteraceae bacterium (assembly GCA_045645685.1). Lineage (GTDB taxonomy): Bacteria > Bacillota > Clostridia > Oscillospirales > Acutalibacteraceae > CAG-177. The sequence continues at coordinate 6,294 of JAZRJH010000010.1, read as the reverse complement.
TTGAACCTTTACTTTACAACAGCGGAATTGATTCATATAATGCCGATCTTGAAGTTTTTCCGTTTATTGAAAAATCGGGAGTTGAATTCAAAAAAATCAGATTTGATCGCATTGAATCAACAGTTAAGAAAAGCAAGAAGGGTCTTCCTGTTCTTATTTCGGCAGCTCTTGTTGTTATTTTGTTCCTTCCGATATGGATAATATTGCTGTTTGCAGGTTTTGTTGGCAATCAGATAAAATATAAGGACAAGATTAAATAAATTTATACAGGTGATTTTATGATGCTCCCCAAAATTGAAATTTGCATTGAAGGATATAATATCGAACAGACCGATTTTTACATCGCTCATCTTGTTGATAAATACAATTCTCTCAATGAACTTTATAAGAAATCGTGTGAACATATCGTTTTTCTTGAAAAAGAATGCAAAGACGGATTTTATTCATCATTGGCTGAAACAGAAAAAAGAATAATGGATAAGATTGAATCCATCGAAAAAAGAATTTCAGTTATTGAAGACAAAAAATCCGATGAATCATCTGTTAATCAGGAATTTGCCGATGATCTTTCTGATTTTTATTCTGAACTTGAAAACATCAAATCACTTCTGAATAAATAATTTTAAATTTGTTTACAATCATTTAATTATCAGATGTTAATATATTCCTGAAGTGGGAGGTTGAAAAGATGAACAATACATCTCCAAATAAAAAGAAAAGAAAGAAAAGTAAAAATCTCAACAAGCCGTTGCTTATTCTTTACGGAATCTTAAGCACAATTGCATTAACGGCGCTTGTTGTTGTTTCTTATGTTCTGATTCATTCAATTTCCGTTATCAACGGAGATCTGATTATAAATCTTGAAGAATACAAGCAGAATCAGAACCAGACATCGTTTATCTATGCTTATGATGAAAATGGCGATACAGTTGAAATCGCAAGACTTCATGGCGAAGAAGACCGAGTATGGGTAGATCTTGATGATATGTCACCCTATATGGCAGAGTCATTCATTGCGCTTGAAGATAACCGATTTGAATCTCATCACGGCGTTGACTGGATAAGAACAGTCGGTGTTATTGTTGTTCCCTCGAATCTCGGTCAGGGCGGTTCAACTCTCACACAGCAGCTTATCAAAAACCTTACAAACCAGAAGGATACAACCGTTGTAAGAAAATTTAACGAAATTCTTACCGCATTGAATCTTGAAAAAAACTATGATAAAGATGTTATCATGGAAGCATATCTCAATACTGCATATTTCGGAAGCGGATGTTACGGCGTTAAAACCGCAAGCGAAAAATACTTCGGAAAAGATATCAGCGAACTCAATGCAGCTGAATGTGCCGTTATCGCTTCAATCACTCAGAAACCCACAGCTTACAATCCTCTTCTTCATCCTGAAGATAACAAGGTACGTCAACAATACTGCCTTGAAATGATGTGGAAAAAAACGGGTGTTCTCTCTGAAGAAGAATATAATGCAGCTGTAAATTACGAACTCATTTTCACAAACAGCGATAATTATGTTCCCAAGGATAACAAGGACCAGATTGATATCAATGACGAAGAAACAAATCACAGCTTCTATGTTGACTATGTCAGACAATGTGTTCAGAATGACCTTATGGAAGAATACGGTTATTCCAAACAGCAGGCATCTGATATGATTCTTTACGGCGGACTTAAAATTTATGCCGCTGTTGATCTCGGCGTTCAGGAAGTCCTTGAAGATGTTTATGTTAACAGAAAAGGATTTCCGAATATAAAGAACAAAGACGGCGAAAAAGTTCAGTCTGCAATGACAATCATGGATTATAACGGCAGAGTTGTTGCCATAGTCGGTGCTGCCGATGCAAAGAAAGGTCCTCTTTGTCTTAACAGAGCTGCTAACTCATACAGACAGCCGGGTTCAACAATCAAGCCTCTTGCAACCTATGCCCCTGCAATCGAACTCAATCTCATTAATTATTCATCGAAAATAAAGGATTACGCTATTCCTGTCAAAGGAAAACTCTGGCCTCATAACGTTAACGGAACACTCGGTTCAAACAATGATGTAACCGTTGAATATGCAATTCAGCAGTCACACAATACTGTTCCTACACGAATTATCAACTACGATCTCGGAATAGATACGTCATTCCAGTTCCTTCGTGACAGATTCCATCTTTCAAAGCTCGACGAAAAGAATGACCGTGATCTTTCTCCGCTTGCAACAGGCGCTCTTACAAACGGCACAACAACCGTTGAAATGGCCGCTGCATATGCAACATTCGGCAACGGCGGACTTTATTTTGAACCCTATTCATATTATAAAGTTACGAATGCGCAGGGAACACAGATTCTTCTGAGTAACGAAGATCCCATCGGTCAGCAGGTTATTTCTGCTGAAACTTCCGATATTGTCTGTGAACTTCTTCAGACTGTAAGCACAAGCAAATTCGGCGAGGCTCCCAATGTCAGAAAGTTCCAGATAATGGCTAAAACAGGTACAACAAGTAAGCAGAATGACCGTTGGTTCTGCGCAGGAACACCGCATTATGTTGCCGCTGTATGGTTTGGATTTGACCAGCAGGAAACACTCGAAACATCAAGCAACCCCGGTGGAACTATCTTCATGAAGGTTTTTGATCCCATCCATAAAGGTCTCCCCGAAAAAGAATTCCCCAAGAGCAGCGGTACTATTCAGAAGAGTTACTGTACTGTAACAGGAAAACTCGCAGGTTCAAATTGCGGTTCAACCAAGAAAGGTTGGTATAAGATTACCGCTTTACCGTCGGTTTGCAATTCTTGTGTTTATTCACCCGAAGAAGATTTATCAGGCATAATTGATTCAGTCGGTAATGCAGTAGGCGATGCTGTCGGTAATGTTGCAGGCAATCTCAGCGACGCTCTTAATGATATTTTGAACAACAGATAAAATCAGCGGGGTTTGTATTTCTGCAAACTCCGCAATTTTAAATATTAAGGAATGATAACATGGTTATTATGGCAATAGATTACGGCGATGTAAGAACAGGCGTTGCTGTCTGTGATAAAATGGAAATGCTTGCTTCTCCCGTTTGTGTTATTGAACAGAGAAATGCCGATTTGCTTATTGATAAAATATGCTCATTGGTTGCGGATTATAAGCCCGAATTGATTGTTGTGGGATTACCCAAAAACATGGATTCATCAGAAGGGGAGAGGGCGCAGAAATGCAAAGCATTTGCCGAATCTCTTTCTGAAAAATCAGGAATCGAAACTGTTATGCGTGACGAAAGGCTTTCAACTGTTGTTGCTCATAATGTTCTTAACACAACAAATACCCGTGGCAAAAAAAGAAAAGCTGTTGTTGATCAGGTTGCAGCAGTTATGATTCTTCAGGATTACATAGATTTCAGAAAAAATCAAAGATAATGTGAAACTTCATAAAATCTTCGCATATCATTTATTATCAAAGATTTGCGGAGGCCTTTTATGACAATTGTAGCATCGAAATATCTGAAAGCAAGATTCACCTTGTTAATTTCTCTTATATTGATTCTCAGCGTTATTTTTGGCGGTTCTTTTATTTGGAATATGTATTCTGTTTCCGATGTTTCTTCATATGTTCCGAAGTATACAACTGTTATTATCGATGCGGGACATGGCGGTGTTGATGGAGGAACAAGTTCAGATGACGGAATTATTGAAAAAAATCTGAATCTTCAGATTGCGCTCAAAGTCAATGATTTTCTTAAATCAATGGGTGTTAATACCGTTATGATCAGAACTCAGGATATTTCGATTCACGATAAAACAGCAACAACTATCAGAGAAAAGAAAATTTCTGACATAAAAAACAGACTTAACATTATAAACGAAACTGAAAATTCAGTTTTTGTCAGTATTCATCAGAATCATTTTTCTCAGAAAAAATATCACGGCACTCAGATTTTTTATTCAAAAAATAATCCTGAATCATCTGTTCTTGCAGATTTTGTCAGGCAATCTGTAATAAGTGTTTTACAGCCCGATAATTCACGCGAAACAAAACAGAGCGGTTCAGAAATATATCTTTTATATCATGCAAATTCTCCATCAATAATGGTTGAATGCGGTTTTTTATCAAATCAAGACGAAGCAGAAAAACTGAAGGATGAAAATTATCAGAAAAAACTTGCATTTCTGATTTCACTCGGAATTATGGATTTTCTTAAAAGTACGGAGGCTGATTAAATGGCTTTAAAAACAAAATCATTATATATCTGTAATGAATGCGGTCACGAAAGCGCCAAATGGTACGGATGTTGTCCGTCATGCGGCGAATGGAACACAATGGAAGAAGAAATCAGAACACCGCAGCAACAAAAATCGGTCAGAGCTTCCGCAAAAGGTTTAATTGCACAAACAATCAATGAAATTACGGCTGATGATGAAATCAGATTCAAAACAGGCATGGCTGAACTTGACCGTGTTCTCGGCGGCGGTATTGTTAAAGGTTCGCTTGTTCTTCTGAGCGGTGATCCCGGTATAGGTAAATCAACAATCCTGCTTCAGATTTGTGAATTCCTCGGGAAGAATCTTCGCATTTTATATGTTTCAGGTGAAGAATCGGCAAGACAAATCAAACTCCGTGCCAACAGACTCGGAGTTTCAACGGACAATCTTCTTCTTATGTGTCAGACAGATGTTGAAGGAATTGTTGAATATATAAAAACAGAAAAACCCGATTTGGTTATTGTTGACTCAATTCAGACAATGTGTGTTGCAGAAATCAGTTCATCACCGGGAAGCGTTACTCAGGTCAGAGAATCAACCAATCTCTTTATGCATTGCGCAAAAGGTCTCGGCATTCCGACCATTCTTGTTGGTCATGTTAATAAAGACGGCAATATCGCGGGCCCGAAGGTTCTTGAACATATTGTTGACTGTGTTCTTTATTTTGAAGGTGAAAGACATCTTTCTTACACAATCTTAAGGGCTGTTAAGAACAGATACGCATCAACAAACGAGATCGGTGTTTTCGAAATGCTTGATAAGGGCCTTGTTGAAGTTCTGAATCCTTCTTTGATGCTTATTTCAGGAAAACCCAAAAACACCGCAGGAACCTGCATTGCTTGCGTTATGGAAGGCAGCAGACCTATTCTTGCAGAAGTTCAGGGTCTTGTTTCATCGTCAAATTACGGAAATGCAAGACGAATGTCAACGGGATTTGATTATAACCGTATGTCAATGCTTATTGCTGTTCTCGAAAAGCGTTCAGGGTATTTCTTCAGTAATTGCGATGCTTATATCAATGTTGTCGGCGGACTCAGACTTGACGAGCCTGCAACGGATCTTTCTGTTGCTCTTGCTCTGATTTCAAGCCTTAAAGATGTTCCGATAAGAGATGATACACTTGCAATCGGCGAAATAGGTCTCGGCGGTGAACTCAGAGCGGTTTCATTCTGTGAACAAAGAGTCAAAGAAGCCGAAAGACTGGGTTTTGCAAGATGTGTTATTCCGAAACACAATCTTAAGACTCTTGACGGTTTCAAAGGTAATATTGAAATTGTAGGTGTTCAGAATGTTAATGAAGCATTCAATGCATCTGTTTAAGATAATATGAGATATATAAAGAACCCCAATTTACCGCAAAATCCCGTGTCGATAGTTGCAATCAGTAATTCTGCAGGGGAGTCGATAAAAAAATTAAACAGTAAAGGTATAAAAACAATAATTATTCCTGATAATCCTTTATTACCCGAACCTGTTAAATCCCATGCAGACTTACAAATTCTTCATATGGGAAATAATGACATTTTTTGCCAAAACGAACATTTGTGCATAGGGGAGTCTGAATCAGATTTTAATATTCATATAATAAGCGAATCAGCAGGTAACAGATATCCTGATGATGTAAGACTTAATTGCACATTCATTGGTAATAAGATTATATGTAATGAAAAGACAATCTCAAAAGATATTCTCGAATTTGCATATAATAATGATTACATTATAATTAATGTTAAACAAGGATATTCCAGATGCTCAATCTGTGTTATTAATGAGAACACTATAATTACAGATGATAAATCCATTTTTGCAGCCACTGGAAATTTTCTGAACGATGCAGAGTTAATTTCAAAAGGCTCCATTTTATTGAAAGGATACAACTACGGATTCATTGGCGGATGTTGCGGTAAGCTGAGCAAGAATGAAATCGGATTTAACGGAATGATTGAAAGTCATAAGGATTATAAAAAGATAATTGATATATTAAGAAGAAACGATATTATATGCACAGAACTGTGTAACACACGGTTAACAGACATCGGTGGAATTATT
>JAZRJH010000009.1:0-4503 GCA_045645685.1 Acutalibacteraceae bacterium | reverse complement strand
GTATTTTGAAAAACATATAATCGAAGTTAAACGATAATTTGATAGGAGAGATTTAAAATAATGGAAAATCTACTTTGGGAATTGTATCTGCTGCTGGGCTATACTCTGGGACCGGTATGGGCACTGATAGTTGGATGGCCTCTAATGATTTACGACATTCTTTTTCCTCACTGACCTTTGAACTGGAAACAATCGGACTGTAACCGTTCCGTTTTCTTTTGGGCAAGTGGTTGATAAATACTGTGAATAATCATTTATGAGCTTTTTACAGATGCCGTAAAAATATGAGGTAATCATTATGAAAAACCGAGTTGTCAAATGTGTTGTTGCATTTGTTTCCATCGTTGCAGTGCTGTTATCTGCAGAAGTGGTTCATGACCAATACAAATGCAATTGAAAGAAGACAACAATACAGTCCTTGGAGAGGGACTCTAATAACTACTACTTTATTATACGAGGAGGTAATATTGATGAACTTAATCGGAACGATCATCGCCGCTTTACCAGTAGCATTAATAGCTGCTATAATAATCCCTATGTTGGCTGTAGCGATGGGTATTTATGCTTTGCCTACAATTCTTAACCCGGAAACCTATATAGAATTAATCAAAGATGCAGTCAACAACATATCACAGTTAAATATTGAAGAAATAATTGAATTTTTAAAAGAAGCAATTCAAGTACACATCGAAATGCAATAAAACTATAAAAACAGGCTGTGCCAATTTTTGAACTGTCTGTTTTTTGACTTGATTTTTATTCCACAAAAACCCTAAAGATTTTTCAAAAAACTATTGGCAAAGTGAATTTTTCTTGCCATAACAATGCTAACGAATATATTTGGCAAAAGGAGTGAAACAGATGCACGCACAGGTGAAGCAATGTTTCAACAATTAGTAGTGGAACAGATTATTAATTTTTTGAAATAATCCAGCATTATCAGAAAAGGAGATTTAATCAATGATAACAATGGCACTTATGCATTTATTAATGATTCCCTTGGCTTATCTTTTAGAAATTTTCCCGTTCCTGAAATCGGTTGTGGAAGCGCCGTTGGAGTTCTGGGTGATGATGTCGGATTTAGTTCGGTGATATAAGCAGCAGAAATTCACGGGCGATTCGTGAATCGCCCCTACATAAAATGGAGGGACAAAATGAAAAGAATAAAAAAATTAACCGCAGTTATTCTTTGTGCGGTTTTGCTTTTCTCAACCGCAAGCGTAGCCTTTGCAGCAGAGTATGATGCAGAAGAAGTGCTCGAAAAAGACTTCGTATGTCACAACTATTACAGCGTTGATACGGTTGTAGTAACCTACAACGAAAAGTATACCGAAATCGGCGAAGTGCCGTCTGTTACTATATATTCACGGGAAATGGACTCCGAGAAAGTCAATGCAACAGAAGTCAGTAGTGACAGAATTTATATGGAGATTTATGAGCATAACGGCGAAAGATATCCTCAGCTTTTTATCGATGCTGACTTTTGCTGGAAGGTGCTCGCTGTTGAAGTAGGTGCAGGTGCATTTGTAACGGAAGACGGTGAAAAAAGCGCTAAGGTTGAAGTGCCGAATTCCCGATTAATAGCTTGCCGTTTTGATCTGGGGTGCGAATGCAAGACATATTATGTTATTGAAAACTATTTTAATTTGTCTGAAAGGAAAATCTATCATTATGCAACTGTTGGAATGCCTGTTAAAGTTGTGACTTCGTTTAAAGGCGACCATGCGGATGCATGGCTTGAAAAAGCGAAGGTAACATATACGGTTAACGGCAAAACAGTTGAAATCAATTCGTATGAATTTGTTCCCGAAGAACCCGGTGAATACATTGTTCAGATAAATATCGGTGATAAACTCAAAGATACTGTAAAGTTTAATGTCAGCAGTGAAAAAACTGCATATTTTGACGGATTGGAGTATACGGGAAAGCATTTCCTGGTCGGTCCGCTTGAATTTGTTTTCGGAATAGTGGTCTTTTTCCTTGTTCCCGGATTCGGTACACTTGGCGGTCCTACTTTCGTTATGGATGGCCTATTAAGTATACCGAACTTCTTTAAATCGCTGTTTAACGGACCGGAATATCACGATCATACTTTTGGTTTATAAAAATGGCGATGAAATTGAAATCACAAAACAATGAGGACAAATATGAAAAAAGTTAAAAAAGTCTTATTGTTAATCACAATTTTTTCTGTTGTATTGAGTGTTATTTTCACAATAAAAACAGATGGGTATTATATATTCAAAGCCGGCTTGTATATCTATGCAGAATTGGGATTATATGCAACAGATTATTTTGTGAAGGATTTCAAAGAAAATCAAAGAGATTTTGAACTGATTGCCAACATAATTATAGATTCTGTTGATTCGGATGCCGATTCAAGATTTGTTTATTTTATACCCGACCGTGATTTTTCATCAGGAGACAGGATCTTCATCGTGAAAAAAGATGATTTCTCGCCAGACTCTGAAGTTCGTTTGTTGTCAGAAGAAACAGAAGCATTTAACAGAATACGGGAATGTTTTCGGGTAGAAGAAGCAAATTTCCATTCATTAAGTTTCGACAGAGAAGAAAAAATGGTATATTTTCATACTTCCGACGGAAGATATTCGCTCGTTTATTCCGAAGGCAACAAGAAACCGTATTATGTAAACGGAACATATGAGTCGGAATATGGACAAGAGTATGTCGTTGACAAGATATGTAAAAATTGGTTCAATATTGCTTTGAAATAATTTAGGCTTTGTTGGCTTTCGGAAATAAAAGCAATATATATAATCGAGTTTAAAAAACAAGAAGTATATATTAAAAGGAGAACTTATATTTATGAAAAAGAGAATACTTTCGATAGTTTTAGCTGTTGTTATGCTGTTTGGAGCAATGCCGTTGTGCGCAAGCGCCGAAAGCACACAGATTGACAAAATATCCATTGAATTCGATTTGCATGGCGTCATCGGCAAGAAATTCTATGAGTATGCTGATTTTGTGAAGATATTGACCCCGAATATTCATTTTGAGCCCGATCCTCAATACAGCAGCCTTATGTTCTTCAATTCAGAGACAGGAGAACCGGTGCGTGACGAAATTATTGAGGGTGAGAAATACGGCGTTTGCCTGAATCTTTATCCCGCCGACGGATACAGAATAGAAGGTGAAAGCCAGGTTACGATAAACGGAAGAGACCTGATTCAGTTCAGTCAGTATGAAATAACAACCGAATATGAAAACACAAACTCCAGAATGATAATGTTCGGCATTATTGCAGGCGAAGAATTTGAATACAAGAAGATTGATTCTGTTTCTCTCAACTTTGATTCCGTTACCTGCGCAGGCAAAACCGCAGATGATTACAGCGATATTGTCACAATTAACTCCGAACATCTCAATTTTGTTGACTACGAGGCAGACCTCGATGGTGACGGCACAAACGAGCCGCTTTATGCGCTCAACATATACCACACCGACGGCACGGCTCTCGCCCGCGGAGAAGCAATGAAAGCCGGAGAAGAATACACAGCATATATCTATACGGTTGCTGATTTCGGCTATTATATGGTTGCTTCCGAGTTTGACATTGAAATCAACGACGGCGCAGATTGCATGACAAGTTACGGTATCGGTGTCGGAAGAAACGGCAGAAACTTTCTTTCGGTAGGTGTCAGATTTGTTGCAGGCGAACCTTTGGAGCAGAACTTCTTTGATTTGATACTTCAAAGAATAGCCGAATTATTTGAGAGTATCTTTGACCGAATTCTTGAAATATTCAGATAAATACAAGAACAGCAGGCAACATTGCAAAAGATGTTGCCTGCTGTTCTATATGATCTATAACCGTTTTTTAAAATAACAAAACAGTTCGCATAAACAAATATTAATTTGTGTTTTAAATTATTTTGCCAACATGCGATAAAAATTTGTACTTTGTTTTACATTCTTATGCGTTATAAATATATAAGGGAGAAAATCTGACAATGCATTACTATTGATTGATAACATTTATAGAATTATAATGTTCAGTACAGATTATATTTGCTGTCGCAAAGGAGAAAAAATGTTAGCATTTTATTTAAGTTTAATCGAAAACGAAACAGAAAAAAGCAAATTTGAAGAAATATATTATACATACAGAAAGCAAATGTTTTCACTCGCAGACTCGATTTTAAATAACAAACACGATGCTGAAGATGCTGTTCACGATGTTTTTTATTCGGTTGCATCTGCTCATATGGATGTTATATACAATGCCGAAAACGAAACAGATATAAGAAACTATCTGCTGAAATCAGTGAAAAATGCATCCATAAGTATGATAAGGAAAAGAAAAGTCAGAGCAGATTATCAGGATGAATTTATTGCAAACATATCTGTTCCCGATGATGAAAAATTTATTGATGAGATTTGTCAGAAATTGGATTATGATGATATTACGGAAGCTATGGACAGCCTTGATGACAAGTACCGAGAGGTTCTTTATTATCATTTTGTTCTCGGTTTGACAATACC
>JAZRJH010000008.1:0-7113 GCA_045645685.1 Acutalibacteraceae bacterium | reverse complement strand
ATTATTATCTGTGCATATTTGGGATTAGGGTTTTTGATTTTGACAGGATACTGCAATTTTTTCTCATAGACAAACATCAGCAATCACACTCCTGATTTTCCCAGGGCCATGGACCTTTGAGCCATTCGGCACCTTGCGCATTTTTAGTAGAGAGAGCGCAGAAGTTTTCTTCAAATTCAGCCTTCAGCATTTTGTATTTCGCATGGCATTTGTGATAGTGTTCAACCATCTGTAAATCCCACGGATGAGTGTCAAGATAAAGATGTATTTCCCAAAGTGTGAACTGTGCGGCACTCAATTTCTGGAGCATAGCTTCTCTTTTATTCATTTGCAACACTTCCCTGCAAAAGGCTTGCTTAAAACGGGGAACAATGTTCCGCATTCAAGAGCCTTCATTTCATCAAACATCGTCACGTCAACCTGCATCGGAACATAAAGCATGGCAGCAACGGGGTTTGCTGGCAGGGGAGTGATTGAAACGGGGCAGTATTCGCGTTTCTGAACCTGCCGCTGCGGATATCTGTAACCGCTGTGATCGGTCATTCCAATCATTCCTTTCTTATTGTGAGGCAAAAATCCCTCTGTTACATACTATGCTGAAATCAAAGATTTGACATTACCTTTCTTGACACATATTAATATCGGATGATATACTGTATCTATATAATATGTTTAAGGAGATTACTATGCCGATAAAAATAATCGCAACCGACCTTGACGGCACTCTGATGGCGCCTGACCATCTTACTGTTACCGAGAGAACAAAAAATTCCCTGAAAGCCGCACATGACAAGGGCGTTAAAATTTCAATTGCAACAGGCAGAGCGCTTAATTTTACAAACGGTGTAACGCCTCAGGTTCCGTTTGTTGACTATGTTATATGCTCAAACGGTGCATCGGTTTATGACAGAAACAACAATAAATTTATATATACAAATCTTGTTTCTCCCGAAATAACATCCGAAGCAGTCGCTCTTCTCAACACTTTGCCCGTATACTATAATATTTATATGGACGGCAAGATTTTTGCTCAGAAGGGTGCTGATTCATATTTCAAAAATCTGAATCTTCCTGCTGAATTTCTTGCGGATTTTGCTTCCAGACTTATTATCAGCGACAACCTTGCCGATGATGTGGCAGGAAAAGGTGCGGAGCTTATTGATGTTTTTTACACAACCGAAAATGAGAAAAAGATTATCTTTGATTTCTTTGAAGAAAAAGGACTTTTCCTTGCTTCTGCACTCACGGGAGTTGTTTCCGCAACCGCTCAGGGAAGCGATAAGGGTACAGCACTCAACGGTCTTTGCAAAATTCTCGGAATCAGTTCCGATGAAGCAATGACATTCGGCGATGCTTCAAATGATGCAACTATGCTTGAATATGCCTATTATTCATTTGCGATGGAAAACGGCGACGAAATATGCAAAAATTCCGCCCGCTTTTCCGCACCGTCAAATGCCGAAGACGGTGTTGCACAGATGGTTGAAAAATATGTTTTATGAGGTGAATATAATGGATATAAACAACATACTTTCTCATTGTGACCACACACTTCTTGCTGTTGATGCAACATGGAATGATATCAGGCAGATTTGTGATGACGGAATGAAATATAAAACCGCAAGTGTTTGTATTCCTGCTTCTTATGTTAAACAGGCATCGGAATATGTTAACGGTAAACTTGCAATCTGCACGGTTATCGGATTCCCCAACGGATATTCAACAACCGCCGTCAAGGCTTTTGAAGCAAAGAATGCAGTTGAAAACGGTGCTGACGAAATTGACATGGTTATCAATGTCGGCTGGGCAAAGGACGGAAAATTCGATGATATTCTTAATGAAATAAAAGAAATAAAATCCGCTTGTGCAGACAAAATATTAAAGGTTATAATTGAAACTTGTTTGCTTACCGATGATGAAAAAAAAGAAATGTGCCGTGTTGTGACTGAATCGGGCGCTGATTTCATTAAAACATCAACAGGATTTTCAAAAGGCGGCGCAACAAGAGAAGATATCGCTCTTTTTGCCGCAAACATCGGCGAAAATGTTAAAATGAAAGCTGCAGGCGGTATCCGTTCTTTTGATGATGCTCAGGATTATCTTGATCTCGGATGCGAAAGGCTCGGCACAAGCGCAATTGTAAAACTTGTTAAAAATCAGGAAGTAACGGGATATTGATAAGGAGTTGATATCATGAGCAAATTACCGACACCGCATATTGCCGCAACAGAAAAAGACGCATTTGCTAAAACTGTTCTCATGCCCGGCGACCCTCTGAGAGCAAAGTATATTGCAGAAAATTTTCTTGAAAATGCCGTGCTTGTTAATAATACAAGAGGTGTTCAGGGATATACGGGATATTACAAAGGCAAAAAAGTTTCAGTTATGGCTTCGGGAATGGGTATTCCGTCAATCGGAATTTATTCTTATGAACTTTTTAATTTTTATGATGTTGAAACAATCATCCGTGTTGGTTCCGCAGGTGCAATAAGCCCTGATCTGCATCTTCGTGATGTTATTTTCGGAATGGGTGCATGTACAAATTCCTCCTACGCAAAGCAGTTCAATCTTCCGGGCGATTTTTCACCAATCGCAGATTTCGGAACTCTTTGCAAAGCGGTTGAAGCTGCAGAAAAACTTGGTGTTAAACCCGTTGTCGGCAATCTTCTTTCGTCAGATACATTTTATGAAGATTCAAACAGTCTTGCAGCCTGGCAGAAGATGGGTGTTCTTGCTGTTGAAATGGAAAGCGCAGCGCTCTATATGAATGCCGCAAGAGCAGGCAAAAAGGCTCTTGCTGTCTGTACAATTTCCGATTGTCCTCTCTCGGGCGGCGAAGAATGTACTGCTCTCGAAAGAGAACAGACTTTCAATAAAATGATTGAAATTGCTCTGGAGGCGGCGGAATGAATAACCGTGAACTCATAAATCTTGCTCTTGAAGCGAGAAAAGTGTCTTACTCACCGTATTCGGGGTTTTCTGTCGGTGCGGCACTTCTCTGCAAAGACGGCTCTGTTTATACGGGATGTAACATTGAAAACTCTGCATTTTCACCTACCAATTGTGCTGAAAGAACGGCTTTTTTCAAAGCAGTTTCCGAAGGTGAACGCGATTTTTTGAAAATTGCTGTTGTGGGCGGTGATTCATCGGAAACTTTTCCGGCTAATTATTGTCCGCCGTGCGGAGTCTGCAGGCAGGTTATGAAGGAATTCTGCTCGTCTGATTTTGAAATCATTGTTGCAAAAAATGTTGATGATTTTCAGGTTATGACTTTGGCTGAAATTCTTCCTTTATCCTTTGATAAGCGTGAGGTATAACATGAATTTTGTTGATATTATCCGTAAAAAGCGTGACGGATATGAACTTACAAAAGAAGAGATTGAATATTTTGCATTTTCTGCCGCAGACGGAAATGTACCCGATTATCAACTTTCCGCTTTGCTTATGGCGATTATTTTTAACGGTCTTTCGGACAGAGAAACCCTTGACCTGACAGAAGCCATGGCTCGCTCGGGTGATATGGCGGATTTGTCGGGCGTTGACGGAATTACGGGTGACAAACATTCAACGGGCGGTGTCGGGGATAAAACAACTCTTATTGTTGCACCGATTGTTGCTTCGTGCGGAGTGAAAATTGCCAAAATGAGCGGCAGAGGGCTCGGTCATACGGGTGGTACCGTTGATAAACTTGAATCAATACCCGGATTCAGAACTTCTCTTGATTCCGATGAGTTTATTTCAATTGTCAATGAATGCGGAATCTGTGTTACAGGTCAGTCGGGAAAACTTTGTCCCGCTGATAAAAAGCTCTATGCTCTTCGTGATGTCACCGCAACTGTTGATAACATTTCACTCATTGCTTCAAGTATCATGAGTAAGAAACTTGCAGGCGGTGCCGAATGTATTGTTCTTGATGTCAAATGCGGAAGCGGTGCGTTTATGAAGGATGAGAAATCCGCAACCTTGCTTGCCGAAAAGATGGTTGAAATCGGCAGGGGAGCTGGCAGAAGGATTGCGGCTCTTATTACGGATATGGATGTTCCGCTCGGCCATAACATCGGCAATTCACTTGAAATTATTGAAGCAGCTGAAACTCTCAAGGGTAACGGTCCCGAAGATTTGACCGAAGTTTCTGTTTCTCTTGCAGGAAAATTGCTCCAGCTCGCAGGTAAGGGCGATTTTGAAAAATGCAAGGAGATTGCAAAATCAAAAATTGCTGACGGATCTGCTTTTGAAAAGCTCTGCGAAATGGTTTCTCTTCAGGGCGGTGATGCGGAATATATCAGAAACACGGAATTATTTCACTCTGCTTCCTATATATATAATGTAATAATGCCGAAAAGCGGATATATCTCGCATATGGATGCCGAAGGCATCGGCTCTGTCTGTGTTTCTCTTGGCGCAGGAAGACTCAGAAAAGAAGATGATATTGATTTTTCTGCAGGAATTGTTCTTCATAAAAAGACAGGTGACTATGTCGAAAAAGGAGAGGTTGTTGCTTCTATGTATGCAAACAAGGAAGAACTATTTGAATCAGCGGTCAATCAGTTCCTTTCTTCAATAAGAATTGAAGAAACCGCACCCGATATCAATCCTTTGATAATTGATATAGTTGAGTAATAATGCACAAAAAATAATGTTATTTTTTGGCTTGCCAATTATTGCATATATATGATATAATATGTTGAATTTATAATGTTAGGAGATAATATTATGGGAAAATTAAATCAGATCGATAAGGCTGCTGAAAACAAAGGTTCAGGCGTAAACACACTTTGGCAGTTTGTAAAATTCATTTTTGTAAGCCTTGGTGCTTGCATTGTTCAGGTTGTCAGCCTTGCAATTCTTTATAACATCCCTGCTATCAAAGAACTCAGTGATACAGCTTTCAACTGGTGGGTATTCGATTATCCTGTTATTGAAGGCGAACGTTGCGGTCTTGCACTTTTTATTTCTGCAAATGTTGCTAATATCCTTGCACAGATCGTTGCTTTCTTTATCAACAAAGAGAAAACATTTAATTCAAGTGCAAACACAGCTGTTACACTTCCTATCTACATAATCTTTACAGTTGCTCTTGTTTGCTTCTCTGCATGGCTTAATCCTGTTATTTTCCAGTTCTGTGTTAATAAGTTCAGCCTTGGCAGCGGTCTTTCACTTACAATTGCAACAGCTGTTTGCTCAGCGCTTCAGTTCTTCCTTTATTTCCCCGTTGATAAGATTCTCTTCCATAAGAAGAAGGAAGAAAAGGCAGAATAATCCAAAAACAACAAATTATGACGGTAACCTGCTTCGGGTTGCCGTCTATTTTTGCGGTTTTTTTAAAAAATATCAAAATTTTGTGGTTTTAGGTATTGCAAAACACAATATGTTGTGTTATTATATGCATACACCACCGATTAACCACAACTAACTCACTTAAGAAAGGGTGATTGCCGTGAACATTCAAGGATTGCAGAAACTGACGCTTCTCGATTATCCGGGAAAAATGGCGTGCACTGTATTTACCGCGGGGTGCAATCTCCGATGTCCGTTTTGCCATAATTCAAGATTGGTGATTGATCCTGAAAAACAAAGCGAGTATTCCGATGAAGAAATTTTTGCTTTTCTTAAAAAGAGAGCAGGTATTCTTGACGGGGTTGCAATAACGGGCGGTGAACCTCTTCTTCAAAGTGACATTGAAGAGTTTATCGGCAGAGTCAAAGATCTCGGATATTCAGTTAAACTTGACACAAACGGAACATTTCCCGAAAAGCTCCGGAGTCTTGTTGATAAAGGTCTTGTGGATTATGTTGCAATGGATATCAAAAATTCCCCCGAGCTTTATGCCGAAACAATCGGAATAAGCGGATATGATATTTCCAAAATAAAAGAGAGCATTGCTTTTCTTCTTGAAGGAAAGGTTGATTATGAATTCAGAACAACCGTTGTCCGTGAGTTTCACGGCGTATTCGGAATGAATAATCTCGGCGAAATGATAAAAGGTGCCAAACGCCACTATCTTCAGGGGTTTATCGATTCGGGCGAAACAATCGGTTTCGGTATGTCGCCGGTTCCAAAAGAAGAAATGGAACAGATGAAAAACATCATGCTTCAATATGTAGATTTCTGTGAAATCAGGGGAGTATGAAAAAATAGCTAAATAAAACATCATATATAGTGCAGTTTTAACAAACTTAAAAAACTCAACACAATATATTGTAAAACCCATTGACAGAACCATATTTATTTGCTAATATCTTAATCGTTGCCTTGTGGGCACAACATATAGTGTTTGGTTATAATTAATTTCACATAAAAAATCGAAAGGAAAGACGGTATGTATCAGGTAATCAAAAGAGACGGAAAAATCGCAGATTTCAACATTACCAAAATCGCAGAAGCTATCAAAAAAGCATTTGAATCCCAGGAGAAGCAGTATCACCCCTCAACAATTGATTTCCTCGCACTCAAGGTAACAGCAGACTTTGAACCCAAAATTCAGAATAACCTTATTGCTGTTGAAGATGTTCAGGACAGCGTTGAATCCGTTCTTATTCAGGCAGGATACGCTGACATCGCAAAGGCATATATCCTTTACCGCAGACAGCGTGAAAAGCTCCGTAATCTCAAGTCAACAATCCTTGACTATAAGGAACTTGTTAACAGCTATGTTAATGTTACTGACTGGAGAGTTAAGGAAAACTCAACCGTTACCTATTCAGTAGGCGGTCTTATTCTCAGCAACTCAGGTGCAATCACAGCTAACTACTGGCTTTCCGAAATCTATGATGACGAAATCGCCAATGCACACAGAAATGCTGATATCCATCTTCATGACCTTTCCATGCTCACAGGTTACTGCGCAGGCTGGTCACTCAAGCAGCTTATTCAGGAGGGTCTCGGAGGTGTAACAGGTAAGATTACCTCTGCACCTGCAAGCCATCTTGCAACTCTTTGCAATCAGATGGTTAATTTCCTCGGTATTATGCAGAATGAATGGGCAGGTGCTCAGGCGTTCTCATCTTTTGATACTTATCTTGCACCTTTTGTAAAGGTAGATAACCTTTCTTACCGTGAGGTTAAAAAGTGCATTGAATCATTTATATACGGCGTAAATACTCCAAGCCGTTG
>JAZRJH010000007.1:0-7175 GCA_045645685.1 Acutalibacteraceae bacterium | reverse complement strand
CATATCGATACTCTTGTTATGGCGCAGAGCCTTATCGAGGGCATAAAGAATTATAAGCTGGATTCGCTTTCAAGATTCTTTAAACTTCCCGATTTTGACCACCACAGAGCAGACGAAGATGCAGGTGCTCTTGCAGGCATTTTTGAAAAACTTCTTGAGCTTTGCAGGAATAAGGGCGTTGAGAATGTTAATGAAATCAACGAAAAAGTTCCGCTCAATATCAAGCGACTTCCCACATACCACATTATTCTTCTTGCAAAGAACAAAATCGGTCTCAAGCATCTCTATCAGCTTATTTCAAAATCAAACCTTGAATATTATTACCGACATCCGAGAATTCCCAGAAGCGAGCTTATCGCTCACAAGGAAGGTCTTATCGTCGGCAGTGCCTGCGAAGCGGGTCAGCTTTATCAGGCGATATTTACGGGCAGACCCAAGGAGGATTTGCTCAAGCTCGCAAGCATCTATGATTATCTTGAAATTCAGCCCAACGGCAACAACCAATTCATGCTTCGTGAAGGCATGGTTGAATCCGAAGAAGAGCTTAACGAGATAAACAGAACGATAATCCACCTTGCTGATGAGCTTAATATTCCCGTTGTTGCAACGGGCGACGTTCATTTTCTTGAAGAAACCGACAGCATTTTCAGAGAAATTCTTATGGCAGGTCAGGGCTTCAAGGATGCTTCTCAGCAGGCACCCCTTTATCTTCGCACAACGCAGAATATGCTTCAGGAGTTTGCATATCTCGGCGAAGATACAGCCTACGAAGTTGTTGTTAAAAACCCCAATCTCATTGCCGATATGTGCGAAGAAATAAAGCCTATTCCCGATGGTACATATCCGCCCAAAATCGAAGGTGCGGATGATGAACTCCGCAAAATCTGTAACGAAAGAATGGAAGCCTATTACGGCTCACCGCTTCCCGAATATATCAGAGAAAGACTCGAAAAAGAGCTTGATTCAATCATCAAAAACGGTTTCGGTGTCCTTTATATCATTGCGCAGAAGCTTGTCTGGAACTCGATGGAAAACGGCTATTATGTAGGCTCAAGAGGTTCTGTCGGTTCATCATTTGTTGCATTTGCGGCAGGTATTTCCGAAGTTAACCCTCTTGTGCCCCACTACATCTGCGAAGACTGTAAGCACAGCGAGTTTTTCTATAAAGGCGAATACGGTTCGGGTTATGATATGCCCCCGAAGGATTGCCCCGTGTGCGGCAAACCCATGCACCGTGACGGTCATGATATTCCGTTTGAAACATTCCTTGGTTTCTACGGCGATAAACAGCCCGATATCGACCTTAACTTCTCGGGTGAATATCAGTTTTATGCCCATCGCTATACCGAAGAGCTTTTCGGTAAATCCCACGTTTTCAAAGCGGGAACAATCGGTACTCTTGCTGATAAAACCGCATTCGGATTTGTTAAAAAATGGATGGAAGAAAAGGGAATCACAGTTTCTCCTGCCGAAGTTGAACGCCTTGTTCAGGGCTGTGTCGGCGTCAAGAGAACAACGGGTCAGCATCCCGGCGGCATGGTTGTTGTGCCTGCTGATATGGATGCCGAAGATTTCACTCCTATTCAGCACCCCGCAGACGATGCGGATTCAATCCACAGAACAACTCATTTCGATTTCCATTCGCTTCACGATACCATTCTCAAACTTGATAATCTCGGTCATGATGTTCCCACACTTTATAAACATCTTGAAGATATGACAGGCACGAATGTTATGGAAATTGATATATGCGACCCGAAGCTCTATGAACTTCTGACCTCACCCGAGCCGCTCGGAGTTACAGCGGAAGATATCGACTGCGAAACGGGAACACTTTCTCTTCCCGAACTCGGAACTCCGTTTGTCCGTCAGATGCTTATGGAATCAAAACCGAAGAACTTTTCGGACATGCTTCAGGTATCGGGTCTTTCCCACGGTACTGACGTTTGGATCGGCAATGCGCAGGATCTTATCAAAAACGGAACCTGCACCATTTCCGAAGTTATCGGTACCCGTGACAACATCATGGTTTACCTTATCAACAAAGGCGTTGAAAAGGGTATGGCTTTCAAAATTATGGAAATCGTAAGAAAGGGCAAGGCAACTTCGCTTCTTACCGATGAACATAAAAAAGAAATGCTCGACCACGGTGTTCCTCAGTGGTATCTTGATTCCTGCATGAAGATAAAGTATATGTTCCCCAAGGCTCACGCCGCCGCTTATGTAAGCGCCGCAATGCGCCTTGCATGGTATAAACTTTACAGGCCCGTTGAATACTATGCAACATTCATGACTGTCCGCGGTGAAGATATCGATACCGCCGCAGTTCTCAAGGGCAGAGCCGCAGTCAGAGCAAAAATGGACGAAATAAGCGAGAAAATGAAGCTCAAGCAGGCAACTGCCAAGGAAGAAGGCACTTTCACCTCACTTCAGGTTATCAATGAAATGATGGCAAGAGGCGTTGAAATTCTTCCGATAGATATTTATAAATCAACTGCAAACAGATATATTATTGAAGACGGCAAAATCCGTCTGCCTTTCTCGGCAATCGCAGGTTGCGGCGGTCGTGCTGCCGAAGGTCTTGAAAATGCAAGAAATGACGGCGGCGGAGACTTCCTTTCAATCGAAGATTTCCAGATGAGATCGGGCGCATCAAAAACAATTATTGCCGCGCTCGAAGAAGGCGGAGCTTTTGCATCGCTTCCCAAATCAACACAGCTCAGTTTCTTTTAAATGATTTTTTTACAACGGAGATGAGGGCATATGAAGAAAAAAATTCCGCTCCGTCAGCGAACATGGTATAA
Source organism: Acutalibacteraceae bacterium (assembly GCA_045645685.1). Classification (GTDB taxonomy): domain Bacteria; phylum Bacillota; class Clostridia; order Oscillospirales; family Acutalibacteraceae; genus CAG-177. Next base: position 4,371 of record JAZRJH010000007.1, on the reverse strand, counting down.
ACTTGATAATGCCGCAAAAGTTTTTCCGGGTCAGAATTCTTCTTCCTGGTCAAACAGCTTCAGATTATCAGCCACGCTGACAGAGAAGATAGATCACGGACTGCTTGAAGAAGCGGTCAGGATGATTATGCCCCGTTTTCCCACTTTCGATGTCAGAATGCGCGCAGGATTTTTCTGGCATTATCTTGAAAAGAATCCCTATGGTGCACCGCCTGTGCTTCCCGATATCGCAAACCCTTGTCAGCGATTCAAGTGGAAAGAAAATAACGGATATCTTTTCAAAATCTATTATTATGAAAACCGTGTTTCCGTTGAGTTTTATCATTCTTTAACCGATGGATACGGTGCTTCACGATTTTTCATGACTCTTGTTGCGGCTTATCTTCGCTTAACGGGAAAAGATATTCCTGCAGGGGAATCGGTTTTTGATATTAACGAAACCCCGAAACCCGGAGAAGCTGAGGACTCATATTCAAAAAACTGCCATTCAAATGCAAGGGCAAAGCTTATCCAGAAATTTGCCTATCATTTCAGAAGCGAACGCTTTCCGAAACACTTTCTGAGCGTAACAACGGGATATATTCCTGTTTCTGCGATAAAAGAAAAAGCCAAAGAATATAACGTGACCGTAACGGAATATCTTGCATCGGTGCTTCTTTTCACAATGTATAATCTTCAGAAATCAGAAAACAGAAGAAGAGAAAAGCCCGTCGGAATTCAGATTCCCGTCAATCTCAGAAGCTTTTTCGGAAGCGAAACTCTTCGCAACTTTATGCTTTGCTACACGTTCCAGATTGACCCCAACAGAGGTGAATATACTCTTCCCGAAATCATAAAGCAGCTTTCGCTCTATCTTCGTTTTGTCAATAACGAAAAAGAGCTTCGGGCAATGATGAAGGGCAACATCGGATTTGAAAAGAATCCGATTATGAGAATCATTCCGTCTGTGCTCAAGGATTTCGGCATCAGCATGGTTTATAAAATTGCAGGCGAAAAGCAGACAAGCTGCCTTATCACAAATGTCGGTGTACTCAAAGCGCCCAAGGAGATGGAGCCATATATCGAGAAGCTCTGCCTTGTAACAGGCCCTGCAATGATAAACGGTGCAAGATGCGGCGTGCTTTCATATAAAGACACTCTTGCATTCACATTCTCAAATATCTATAAAGACCCCGTGATTCAGAGAGAGTTTTTCACAACGCTTATAAAACTCGGTATACCTGTTAAAATCGAAAGCAACAGACACCTTATAAAAGGAGGCGAAAACTGATGTCATATTGTGTAAATTGCGGCGTTGAGCTTGAAAAGGGATGTCCTGAATGTCCGCTTTGTGACACCCCCGTTATAAACCCCAGAGAAAAAACATCAGAAAGTGCTAAATCTGTTTATCCCGAAACGATTATCATTCCAAAATCGCTGAGCAAAAAATACTGGGTTTTTCTTATAACCATGATAATGCTCATTCCGAATCTCGTGATGCTGATTCTCAATGCTCTCATTTTTGATAATCATGTTGTGCCGTTCATTTCGGGCGGATTTGTTGTTGCATGGATATGGTTTCTTTTTCCGCTTCTCTGGAAAAAGGTCATGCCTATGCTGATTCTCGGAATAGATGCTCTTGCCCTTCTGACTTATCTTTACGCTTTTGAACGTTTCAACGAAAACACGGGGTGGTTTGCATTTGTGGCATTGCCCGTTGTTATCGTTTTGTGGGCGCTCGGAAACGGATTTATATTGCTTTTCAAAAAGACAAAAAGAAAATCTATCCGCACAGCCGCTGTTCTCGGTGCAATAAATATTATAAGCTTTGTTTCGGAAATTTGTGTAAGCACATTTTTCCTTGGCAAACTTCAGGTGACAGTTTCCCTTGTTATCACCGCCTGCTGTTTGTCGCTTATGATATTCTTTATCGTTCTTGCAAAAAGCAAAAGGCTTGATGCATGGGTCAGCAGAAAATTCTTTGTGTAAGCATATCTGAAAGGATGTAATTGATATGAAAAAGAAAACCGCAGCTATTCTCGGTCTTGCAGGTGCCGCAACTGTTGCAACGGCAATCAAAGCCGCTCGTTTCGTGCCCGAAAAGAAGGATTACGGCACACCCGAAAAAGAAAATGTTAATGCCGAAAGATGTCAGGAACATCTTTCAAAAGCACTCGCAATTCCCACAATCAGCTATCCCGATAAATCAAAGATAGATTTCACACAGTTTGATAAATTCCATGCTTTCCTTGAAGAAGCTTTCCCGCTTATTCATAAGAATCTCAAAAAAGAAGTCATTCAGGAAGCAAGCCTTATTTATCATTGGAAAGGCACAAGAGATGACCTTGAACCCATTGCCCTTCTTGCTCATCAGGACGTTGTTCCCATTTCAGAGGGCACAGAGCAGGATTGGACTTATGAACCCTTCAGCGGTCATAACGACGGTGAATTCATCTGGGGCAGAGGCGCTCTTGATATGAAGAATCACCTTATCGGTGTTATGGATGCTGTTGAAACTCTTCTTGAAGAAGGCTTTCAGCCTGAGAGAGACGTTTATCTTCTCTTCGGTCAGGACGAAGAAGTTGTTGCTTCCGAAGACGGCGGTGCAAAAAATATAATGCGCACTCTTAAAGAAAGAGGAATTCACCTTGACTGCGTTCTTGACGAAGGCGGCGCAATTCTTCCCGTAAATGTCAAGGGTCTTATCAACGACAAAGAGCTTGTCGGTATCGGTATTGCAGAAAAAGGTTATACCGATATAGAAATCACAGTCAATGCAAAGGGCGGTCATTCATCACAGCCGCCTGTTCATTCAGGTCTCGGTCAGCTTGCAAATGTTATCAAGGATCTTGAAAATCATCAGTTCGATGCAGAACTCATGCCTTTTGTCAAAGAACTTTTCACAAACATCGGAAAGAATTGCACATACCCTGCAAGACTTCTTATGTGCAATCTCAATCTTCTTTATCCCGCACTTAAATTCGGCATGACAAAGATTCCCGTTGCCGCTTGTCTTGTAAGAACAACAACTGCTGTTACAATGGCACAGGGCAGTCCTGCGGCAAATGTTCTTCCGCAGAAATCAAGCGTTATCGTAAACTTCAGACAGATGCCCGGCGTAACCGTTGACGATGTTGTGAAGCATATCCGCAAGGTTTGCAGAAATAAGGATATCGAAATCAATGTTCTCAAAGCAAAGGAAGCATCAAAGTTCTCTCCCACCGATTCAAGAGCATTCAATATCATCAAAGAAATCTGTATGCAGGATAACAAAAACAGCATTGTTGCGCCCTATCTTGTTATGGGCGGCACAGATGCCTGCTATTATGAACCCATCTGCGAAAACATCTATCGCTATGCTCCCTATAAGGTAAGCGTAGGACTTCTTCGCTGTACTCACGGCACAAACGAGAGAATTCCCGTTGAAGCGATTGCACCCGCAGTTTCATTCTTCAAGAAATTTATCAGAAAGGCTTCTGCCGAATAACATGAAAATTTTAATTGCGCCCGACAGTTTCAAAGGCACGCTCTCCGCAAACGATGTCTGCGATATAATCGGGCAGGCTTTTGCCGATACAGTTAAAAATGCAGAAATAACAAAGCTCCCTGCTGCCGACGGCGGCGAGGGGCTTTGCGCCTGTTTAAAGGAAATTGTCGGCGGCGAAACGGTAAAAACCAAAGTGTGCGGAGTTTTCGGAGAGAGAATGACCGCAGAATATCTTTTGCTGAGTGATAAAACCGCAGTTGTGGAAATGGCGGCTTGTGCAGGTCTGCCTCTTGCAGGTGAAAATAAAAATCCCGAAAAGGCAACAACATTCGGTGTGGGCGAGCTTATAATTCATGCGATTGATAACGGTGCTCGAAAAATTCTTCTCGGTCTCGGCGGAAGCGCAACGAATGATTGCGGATTCGGTATGGCATCGGCGCTCGGATATAAGTTTACCGATGAAAGCGGAAATGTTTTTGTTCCCACGGGGGAAACTTTGTGCAAGGTCAGAAATATAATCAGACCCGATAACCCGATTGAAATCCCCGTGATTGCCGCTTGTGATGTTGAAAATCCGCTTTTCGGTGAAAACGGTGCGGCCTGTGTTTTTGCACCGCAGAAAGGTGCGGATGCAGAGATGGTCAATCGACTTGATAACGGTCTGCGCCATGCGGCTGATATAATAGCAACTGATTTGAATGTTTCTGTTTCCGATAAAAAAGGCTCGGGTGCGGCAGGCGGAATGGGTGCAGGTGCACTTGCTTTTCTTGGCGCAGAGCTTAAAAAGGGGATTGATATTCTTCTTGATGCCGCTGATTTTGATAAAAAAGCATCCGATTCCGACCTGATAATTACGGGCGAAGGCAGACTTGATTTTCAGAGTGTAAACGGAAAGGTCATTTCGG
>JAZRJH010000006.1:0-10843 GCA_045645685.1 Acutalibacteraceae bacterium | reverse complement strand
GGTAGTCTTGATATATTCTTCCAAACAATCTGAATACTCTCTTATATCAATACAATCTAATTTATCAAAACCCAAAGCCAGATACGGAGCAACAACACACCCGTATGAATCCATAACAATCAAAGCGGATTTGCCTGTGCTGTTATTATGATTTTTGATGTTTACAAGACTGTGATTACCTTGCATATAAGTCGAATATGCAGTGGTTTCCTGATTTAGTAGTTTATCAGGAGTAATATTTTTTTCGTGAATCATTGTTTCATAAAAATCACCGGTTTTATTAAATTCGATATCTTTTATATTAACCGTTAATTTAGTTTGAAAAGAAGGATATACGACATCAAAATCATCAATTTCGCTATACATAGCACCTACTCGTTTGCCTTGTGACCCCAAAAAAGACTGTGAGAACTTTTTGATTTGATAATTTTCTTCGTTAAAAATATCAATATTAATATTCCAACCTAGAATATTGTTTATTGTTGAACATATATTTTTGCAAACCCAAAGTCCGGCTTGTGGTGTCCAATGATGGTCTGTTTTGTAAAACAATGAGTACTTGTCTTTACCTTGTCTGGCAATTATTTCTTCTAAATCTGTAATTAAGAGACCATTATCTTCCAATACAGGCTTAATTGTGTTGAAGTTTGATGAATAAACATGAGGATAATAATCGGGCAACAATGAAGATGATGTTGTTGATTTAAAAATCTTGTTTACGTATAATAATTCACAGTTGCATGAATCACATATGGATTTTAAATTTATTAAATAATTTTTTAATTCAGTTAAATCATAATCAGAAGAATCTTTAAATGTAAGATAACCGTTTTTTAATTTAACAACTTCATAATTCTTATTTGAGTCATTGATTAAAGTGCGTCCGATTAAATTTTGAATTCCACCATATGCATGAATAAAAACATCGTGTAAAATGAAGTATTCATTTATTCGTTCATCAAAAACTTTAAAAGAATTGTCAATTTTTTCTAAGAAGTTACTATCCGCAGGAGCATTTAAATATCCTCTTGCAAGACCACCGAAAATTTTTATAGGGTTGGTTACAATGGATAAGACACCACTTAGTGTGATGAATAAGACAAATATAATTGCCAGAACGGATTTGCTATTCAACATAGATTTCATGAAAACAATCTCCTTAGAAATTGAAATAGATAAACGGACTATATGTTCCTTTGACTATGTAAACAACACTTAACAGGAAAACAATCAATAATATTACAGAAACAATAATTTCGCCAATTTTATTAGTGAGATATTTTTTGTTTAAGTATTTTATAACAGGAGTAGAGAGTATTGCAGCTGAAATAAAGCATATAAAATTCTCTTTCAGATAGAATAATGCACTGTCATCTATAATATTTTTCGATAAACCTAACATTGCTTTAATATAATCAAAGGCATTTGCGATAGATTCAGATCTGAAAATTACCCATCCGATTATCACAAAAAAGATTGTATAAATGTATCTGATGAGTTTGGCCTTTTGAATCTTATGCAACCCGCTTAGTTTTTCGAAAACCAATAACACGAAGTACATAAGACCCCAGAGTATAAAAGTCCAGTTGGCACCATGCCATACACCAGTTGCCAACCACACTACAAACAAGTTGAATATCATATGGCTTTTTTTCTTGACACGGCTTCCGCCCAATGGGAAATACAAGTAATCACGAAACCAGGAACCTAGAGAAATATGCCATCTTCGCCAAAATTCAGTAATAGAAAGTGAAATGTATGGATGATCAAAATTTTCAAGGAAATGGAATCCGAACATACGACCTAATCCAATAGCCATATCGCTGTATCCGCCAAAATCAAAATAGATTTGGAAGGTATAAGCGAGAGCGCCTGTCCAAGCACCAAGTACAGATAACGAACTGGTATTTGAGTCGAAAAAATAATCAGCCACAACCGCCATAGTGTTTGCGATTAACACTTTTTTCCCAAGACCAATAATAAACCTGAAAACGCCTTCGGAAAAATCTTCAAATGTTTCTTTTCGGTTCTTAATTTGCTGAGCCACTGTTTCATAACGAACTATAGGCCCTGCAATCAGTTGAGGAAAAAATGAAATATATAAACCTACATTTATAATATCATTTTGAAGTTCCTCACCACGATATACATCTATTACATAAGACATAGCCTGGAATGTAAAGAACGATATACCGATAGGTAATACTATAGATGGAACTGCAATTTCCTTCCCTGTAAATATATTTATGTTTTCTATTGTGAATGACAGATATTTAAATACAAATAAAATTGATAAATTAATAACAACTGAAATTATTAATGCAAATTTTCTTTTGTGTTGTACAGTGATTTGAGCAATATATTTTCCTGCGAAATAGTTAATTGTAATCGAAAGTAACATAACAGATACAAACATCGGTTCGCCCCAAGCATAGAACAATATGCTTAAAGCACACAAAAAAATGTTTTGCAGTCTGCGATTGTTTTTGAGAATTGTATAGTATATTGCTATGGTAAAAGGCAAAAACACAAACAAAAATATTGCACTTGAAAAAAGCATAATATGCCTCCGAATAAAATCTATAGCATAACTTTAATTAATGTTATGATTATCAACTCGGTTTATAAGATGATAATTGCAGTTTAAATTACTTGAACAACAGTTCTGTTTATTCCGAAAAGATTTTTGAAGAATGAAATGAGCTTTTGGAAGAATCCTGAGTTTACCGAAACTTTCTGCGAATCGGAAATCTCCCTGCCGTCTTTATAGCTCAGTATCGTTCCGTTTGAATCAACAAGTTTTGCGGATACTTCAATACTGCCGCTTTTGGGAGATACATCAAATCCAAAGCCTTCTCCCTTTTTGACTCCGTCAACATACCACCATACAGTTGTATTTTCGGGTTGCTCTGTTATTTCGGCAGTCAGTCGGAGTGTTTCGCCGTAGTTAATGGCTTTGTTTCCGATGTTGTTCCTGATTTTTATTGAAGCCGTTATTTCAGGAGCTTCGATGGCCATACTTCCGAGCTTGGGAATTCCCCATCCGTAATAATCGTCTTTACCCTCTTCGCCAAGGTCCTTTGCGCACGAAATTAAAGCTGATTTAACATTTTCAGGGTTAGTAGCAAGTGGATTGTTGAGAATATACATTGATGCCGCCGCAGAAATAAAAGCAGTTGCCATAGAAGTGCCGTTCAATCCGACCGATTCACCTTTTGCATTATATCCCATGATGTATTCTCCGGGTGCTGCAAGGTCAATTTCCTTTCCAAAGTTTGAGAATGCTTCAGAAAATATCAAATCTGAATTGACAGAACTTACGGTAATAACATTATCGATATGTGACGGACAGAAATATGTAACATTGCTTTTTAAATTTCCGGCGCAAACAACAACTGTAACACCGTGATTATATGCATAATCAATTGAATCTTCAAGCGATTTGCAATTCATGAGATTTGCACACAAACTCAGATTTATAACATCAGCTCCGTTATCTACCGCATAAATAATGCCGTTGATAACATTAATGAGAAATGCTTCATCGTTTTCAAGAACCCTGACAGGCATGATTTTAATCGGAAGATTTCCGATACAGTCAGCAACAATACTTGCAAGAAAAGTTCCGTGACTGTCTTTGCTTGTATCCTGAAATGCATCGGAATCATTTTCAAAGAAATCATATCCCTGAACAAGATTGTCTTTGAAAAAATCAATTTCAGCCACACCGCTGTCAACGATTGCAACGGTAACAGAATTTTCTCCTTCGGGAATTATTGCCTTTGAATAGATATCGGCTTCAATTGCTTCAACTCCCCATGAAAGCGGAGCGGATTCTTCGGCATCGCCTGTGTAAACAGGTATATCGCGTTCTGCATAAATCACATTGGGGTTGTTTTGGAGAAACTTAAGGCAAGATTCAAGTTCTTTTTCTGCTGAAAATTGCAACACAAATCTTCCGTCTTCCGAAACTACGCAATCAGAATCATAAGGGAAATCAAAACCCGAAAATTCCGAACGGAGCTTTCCTATAATACGGAGCATCGAATCTTCGTTGTTTTTTATAATTTCGGCGGTTTTTACCGCAAAATCAAAATTGCTTTGCGCAATATCAGACTTTTCTTCTGCCGAAACAGAAAATCCGCCAGTAAAACAGCCGAAGCAAATAATAACCGTAAGTAATAAAGATGTCAATTTCATAATACTTTTTTTCATCGCAATAATATCCTTATCTGTAAAATTAACAGAGTTTTATATTTTTGTCTGGTTAAACAAATTAAGTTTCGAATAGATATCCATTCTTTCAGCGGCTTCTTCAGCCACCTTGTGCGGACGGATTTTCGGGCGTTTGCCGAGAAGAGAACGGATTATATATCTTCCGCCAAAGAAAATCCAACCGAACGGAAGCAGAATTCTGAATCTGTTTGCCGCTTTCCAGTTTTTATAAACAATGCTGTTTGCAGATTTGAAGAACTGCTTGAGCATGGAAGTTTCTTTTTCATTTTTGCTTGAAATCAAAAGGCTTTCATGACTTCTGTCCGCATTTTTCTGGCCGAAATTTCCGCCTATAATCATGTCAATCAGAACATAATCCGCAAGTTTCGGGTCGGCTTTTTTTGCCCATTTCATATTTTTAAGACCAAGATATTTGCAGGAAATGAAGGTCATTGTTTTTGCGAATTCCCAAAGACCGATATCTTTGAGCGTTTCTTTAAACATTCCGAGGAATTTTTCTTCACCGAGTCTGTCAAGAAAAACCGCCCAGTCACAGAGATGGCGAAGTCCGAGTCCGTCACCTGTCAGGTGATGGCACATATGCAGAATAATAACAAGTCCGTGATGATATTCTGACGGAACGGTCAGGTCACCAAGCTCTGTTTTGGTTGTTTCGGAATTTTCCAGAAGTCCCGAAAGATATTTCTTGACTTTCACGCCTGCATTGCCATTCGGAATACCGGATGGCTGAAAATGCATCTCGCATCTGCAGGCTTTCCCGAGATAAACATCATGAACATCGTGGCTTTTGCCTGTCGATTCATATCCGTTTTCAGAAAGAAGTATGCTGACTTTTTCAAAATCATTGCTGTCAACAAGAAAATCAACATCACCCATTGAACGCATAAGCGGGTCGGGATAATAAAGTGCGGATGCAAAACCTTTGAGAGTGGTGCAGGGGATGCCTGCATTCTTAATCAGGTTACAAAGATGTATGTGTTCAAAATCAACTTTTGCATTTGTTGCAAGAGTCTGGCTGAGTTTCTTTCGGATGTAATCATATTTGTCGTTTTTGAGAATTTCGATATTCGAGTTATGAAATGCCACAAGAGTAACCGCCTGAGTGTATGCTTCGCACCAGACCGCATTCAGGTTGTCTTCTGTAAGTTCGACCTTGCGCCCTGCATCAAAAAGATTATTTGCAAGAATATCAAGCAGAATCTTTTCACTTTCTCTTAACTTGGCATTTTTTATACCCATTTGATTTTACACCACTTCAAAAAATGTATCAGGATTTTCGGGGTCAAACTGCTCGTTTGCCCACATGAGAGTAACAAGATTTTCCGTTTCGGAAAGATTGATAATATTATGAGTGAATCCGGGAAGCATATGCACAGCTTCAGGTTTGTCGCCCGAAACACGGAATTCAAGCACCTTGTCGCTGCCGATTTCTCTTTGCTGAATAAGAGCTGTGCCTGAAACAACAATAAAGAATTCCCATTTTGTGTTGTGCCAATGCTGACCCTTTGTTATTCCGGGGTTGCTTACATTGACCGAAAATTGACCGCAGTTTGCAGTTTTAAGAATTTCGGTGAAGCTCCCCCTGGCATCGCTGTTCATTTTGAGCGGAATGCTTATTTTTTCTTCGGGGAGATAAGAAAGATAAGTTGAATAAAGTTTTTTTGCAAATGAATTATATGGGATTTCAGGCATAACAAGGGTCTGACTCTGTGATTTGAAACTTTCAAGAAGCTCAACAATTTCGCCGAGTGTTACCTTGTGTGTAACGGGAAAAGCGCAGAAACTCCCGTTTTTTGTTTCTTTGCCTTCAAGAGCGTTGAGCATTTCATAAACAAAATCATCAATATAGAGAAGCTCAAGCTCAACAGACGGATCGTTTACAGTTATGGGCAAATCCTTTGCGATGTTGTTGCAGAAGGTTGCAACTGCGGAGTTATAGTTGGGTCTGCACCATTTACCGAAAAGATTTGGCAAACGGTAAACAAGAGCTTTGGCACCTGTTTCTTTTTCGTAGGCAAAGAGCATATTCTCAGCTTCAAGTTTGCTCTTTCCGTATTCAGAGCCTGAAAATCTGCCTTCCAATGTTGCCTGAACCGATGAAGAAAGCATAACAGGAGCTTTGTTTCCCGAAGATTTCAGTTCATTCAGAACATCGCCGAGAATGCCGTAGTTTCCCGAGAACTCGCTCGTTTCCTTGGGTCTGTTAATACCTGCAAGGTGAAAAACAAAGTCTGCCTTTGAGCAGTATTCACGAAGTTCTTGGGGTGTTGAGTCAATATCATATTCGAAGATCTCGTCAATCTGAATTCCGGGTCTTGTTCTGTTTTTGCCGTCTTTTATATTTTTGAGATTTGCAACAAGATTTTTGCCTGCAAATCCTTTTGCTCCTGTGATAAGAATGTTCATTTAAAACTTTCTCCAAACCATTTTATTTACGATTCCTGTGTAACTCTGAATGAGTCTTACGATTTTATCAGAAACATTTTTGTCTTCATAATCGGGAACGGGAGTTGCAAATTCTTCGTTGCCCGTGAGTTCAACTGCTGTTTCAACCGCCTGAAGCAAGCCGTTTTCATCGATGCCTGCAAGAACAAAGCATCCCTTGTCGAGTGCTTCGGGTCTTTCTGTTGATGTTCTTATACAAACTGCAGGGAAGGGTCTTCCGATGCTCAGATAAAAACTGCCTTCTTCGGGAAGAGTTCCGCTGTCTGAAACAACAGCAAATGCACCGAGTTGCAAACGGTTGTAGTCAGAAAATCCGAGCGGTTCATGCATGATAATTCTCTTGTCAAGCACGATGTCAGAATTTTCGAGTCTTTTTCTTGAACGGGGATGGCATGAATAGAGAATAGGCATATCGTATTTTTCTGCAAGTGAGTTCAAGGCATTGAACAGCGAGCGGAAGTTTTTATCCGTATCGATATTTTCTTCTCTGTGTGCCGAAAGAAGAATATATTTTTTCTCTTCAAGACCGAGCTTGTCAAGAATATTGCTTACCAGAATTTTATCGATATTAGCATTGAGAACTTCTGCCATGGGTGAACCCGAAACATAGGTTCTTTCTTTGGGAAGACCGCATTCCGCAAGATATCTTCTTGCGTGTTCTGAATATGCGATGTTGACATCGGAAATAATGTCAACAATTCTTCTGTTTGTTTCTTCGGGAAGGCATTCATCTTTGCAGCGATTGCCTGCTTCCATATGGAAGATAGGGATGTGAAGTCTCTTTGCACTTATTGCTGAAAGACAGCTGTTTGTGTCACCGAGAATAAGAAGTGCATCGGGATTTATCTCTTCCATGAGTTCATATGAAGATGCAATGATGTTGCCGACGGTCTGCCCGAGATTTTCTCCCACACAGTTGAGATAAACTTCAGGTGCATCAAGATCAAGATTTTCAAAGAAAATACCGTTGAGATTATAGTCGTAATTCTGACCTGTGTGTGCAAGAATGCAGTCAAAATGCTTGCGGCATTTCTTGATAACTTCGGAAAGACGAATAATTTCAGGTCTTGTGCCCACTATAATGAGAAGCTTCAGTTTTCCGTTGTTCTTAAATTTAATATCGTATTTCATAAATTCACCTTATGCGTTGAATTCTTCAAGTCTTTCTCTGATGTAATCAAGTTCAAGAAGCTTTGCCTTGACTTCTTCAACATTGAGAAGTTTTGTGTTGTTGCTGTTGAATTCTGTAAGTTCAGCACGCTTCACATTGCCGTCAGAGAAATATTTGTCATAGTTGAGAGTTCTGTTGTCAGCATGAACACGGAAGAAATCTCCCATGTCTTCTGCTTTTGCACATTCTTCGTTTGTGAGAAGAGTTTCAAACATTTTTTCGCCGTGACGGATACCGATAATTTTGATATCTTCTTTTTTGCCGCCGAAAAGTTCGCAAACTGCTTCAGCCTGAGTCTGAATTGTGCAGGCAGGAGCTTTTCTGACAAAGATGTCACCGCTTTCGCATTCCTTGAAAGCAAAAAGAACAAGGTCAACTGCTTCTTCAAGTGACATGATGAAACGGGTCATATCGGGATTTGTGATTGTGATGGGCTGACCGTTTTTAATCTGGTCAATCCAGAGTGGAACAACAGAACCTCTGCTGCAAAGAACGTTGCCGTAACGGGTGCAGCAGATTTTAGTTTTGGCAGGGTCAACGTATCTTGCCTTTGCAGTTGCAACTCTTTCTTCAAGTGCTTTTGTGATACCCATAGCATTGATGGGATAAGCCGCCTTGTCCGTTGAAAGGCAGATAACAGATTTAACACCTGCATCAACTGCAGCGCTAAGCACCTTGTCAGTGCCGATAACATTTGTTTTAACAGCTTCCATGGGGAAGAATTCGCAGGAAGGAACCTGCTTGAGAGCCGCTGCATGGAAAACATAGTCAACGCCTGCCATAGCGCCGCGAAGAGAGTCGATGTTACGCACATCACCTATGTAGAACTTTATTTTGTCAGCAACTTCGGGCATTTTAGCCTGAAATTCGTGGCGCATATCATCCTGCTTTTTCTCATCTCGGGAAAAAACACGGATTTCTTTTATGTCGGTTTTAAGGAAACGGTTGAGAACGGCATTTCCGAATGAACCCGTACCGCCTGTTATAAGTAATGTCTCGCCTTTGAAATTATACATTTTTATCATCTCCGTATTATGATTGCTTTTTACCGAAAATACTCTTTTTAATTTCATACAGAAACTCAACAAAGTTTTCAGGTTTTTGTTTTTTTAGTTTTTGAGGAGGATTATTCGCTTCTTCATAAAGTTGATAATTAATTCCGAGATTATCAAAATTAACCTCTATGCCGTATTTTTCAAAAAGCTCTTTATTTTTAGGCAGCCATTGTCCGTGAGTAATACCATAGCCGTATTTAATTTTATCTTCAAAGTCAAAAACAGGTGGACAAACTCCGTTTATATTATTTATTTCAAGGACCTTGTATGAATACTGTATGGAGCGAACAGAGGCATTGTTTTCAAATTCCCAGGGATTCTCTTTTTCGTCAAGGAGTTCTATAAGCCAGCTTCTACGCCACAGTACCGACATAGCAGTTATCCTGCATTTCGTTGCAAGCAAATCTCTTGAAAAGAAACGCTCCGTGGGGATAAAATTCTTATCTTTAAAAATTCTTTCCGGAGTGTTTTTGAGACCAATATATCCGATATCATTGTTTTCTGAAATGAGATTATATGCCTCTTCAAACATTTCCTGATTAACGGGCGAACGGAGAAAGAAGTCTTCAAGGAAGAAAAGCACGAAATCCGTATCAACAGTTTCCAATATGTTTTTCAATCTTTTTGACCAGGCAATATTTCCAGAGCAAACAGTTTTAACATTGTGGGAATTACAAATATAATTTTTGGTTTCTGTATTCAAAATTATTTTGTAATTTTCAGATTCCGGCCAGTTTATTTTCAAAAGTTTAAAAAACGGATCCCAAGCATCTTCATATTTATCGCATGAGTTAACAATTATAGTGAAATTATCCATTTGAATCCCTTTCTATGCTTATTACTTTAGAATTCTGATTTAATATTAATTTGTTCTATGCAGGGTAAAACTGCATTGCCCCAGTCTTTGAACCAGTGCTTTAGCTTTACTGATTAATCAACATTAAAATTTTATCAAAATAATCTGTTAATGGTTCATTATCAAATTCGCAATAACGCATTTTTAATAATTCAGGTATGTATTTTTCTGCTTCTTCAATACTATTAACATACTTTATATAAGGCAAGTATTTAATCCATTGATACACCCCTTCAACCTTATGGTTATAATTATTAAAAACTATACATGGGGTATCTGTTATTGCTGCAAAAATCATTCCGTGCAATCTATCGGTAATTACTAATTCTGCACCGCAAAATTCCTGCATTTTTCTCCTAATGCAGTTTCTTCTGTTATCATTGTTTATATCACAATCCGAATACATATCGGTTTCACAATATTCCAGACCACATTTTTTCACATACTCTCTTAATTCATGCAGTGCTTCTTCGGATAAATTTTTTTCTACATCATTTCTTAAACAAAACAGCACACCGTTTCGTTTCTGAGGAACGACATCAAAAGTCTCCATTTTAGCAGAAAGAACAATATCAGGCGTTAAAAGAATTTCAGTATCAGGATAAAGGCTCTGCATTATTCTGTAAGACTCTTTTTCTCTTGCAATCAATGTTAAGTTTGCTCGTCCGTTATAGTGTTTTATTGATTCTTGTTCATCTGCTTCCTTACTCTCACCAACAAAAAATATTGTTTGAGGAAAAATAATTATCTTATTGTTTGGAAAACATTCTAACATTGTTCTGCGGACTTTTTCTTCTGACACATATTGATTGCCCATATTCCCGCCGCCCAGACCACATATCAGGCAATTTTTTCCAATAAGTTTGGATATTATCTTATAATCTTTCAGAAACTCTTTTTCGGTGATACATTCTATATGTTTGGATGGAATACCGCATTTCTTCAAAAATTCTACTTCCGCTATCATGATTGCATTATCTCCTAAATTAGAAAATTCAGGACAGCCGATAACATACACAATATCAGAAAACGGCTTAAATAATCGTTTTTTCCAAAGTCGGATCGTAGCCATGTCGTTCT
>JAZRJH010000005.1:0-3727 GCA_045645685.1 Acutalibacteraceae bacterium | reverse complement strand
TCAAAAACAGTCCATGAATGGTGTGAAAAACTTGGTCTCAATGTTCCGTTTATTCATATCGAACCGGGCAGATCGATTGTCGGTGCGGCAGGTATAACTCTTTATACCGTCGGCGCTGTCAAAGAAATTCCCGGTATCCGCACCTATGTTTCAATTGACGGCGGTATGACAGATAACCCGAGATACGCTCTTTACAAGTCGGATTATGAAGCTGTATGCGCCAATAGGGCGAACGAAGAAAGAACAGAGATTGTAACGATTGCAGGCAAATGCTGTGAAAGTGGCGATCTTATTCAGGAAAACACAAAACTCCAGAAGGTTAAGGCAGGGGATATCGTTGCCGTTCTTTCAACGGGTGCTTATAACTACTCGATGGCGTCAAATTACAACAGAATTTCAAGACCGCCCGTTATTATGATAAAAGACGGTGAAGCAAGAATTGTTGTAAGACGGGAAACTTATGAAGATGTTGCGGTATGCGATATCTGATTTCGTGAAATAATAAATAAAAACAATTAGGAAGTGACACGATGCCTCAGGTCAGAACTTTAGCTGAGCAGGTGCGTTTTGTTTCGGTTGAAACAGACAGTTTTAAAACAGGAAGAATATCGGTTTCCATGGCATTGCCGATGGATGAAAAAATGGCGGCGAATTCGCTCCTTATATATCTTCTTAAGCGTTCATGCAAGGAATACCCCGATTTTTCGCTTCTCAACGGAAAACTTGATGAGCTTTACGGCGCAAGCCTTTCCGCAGGTGTGTCAAAAATCGGTGAATCTCAGGTTCTTTCCCTTTCTCTCACTTGTCTTGATGACCGTTTTGCATTGACGGAAGAAAGCATTGCCGAGCAATGTGCAGAACTTCTTGCAGGTATGATTTTCTCTCCCAACTGCAAAAACGGAAGTTTCGGCGCAGATAATCTCAATGCCGAAAAAAGACTTCTTATCCAGAGAATAGAAGAAGAGCTTAACGATAAGCGTGCCTATGCATTCAATAAGTGCATTGAATATATGTGCGCAAACGAAGCATACGGCAAGGATAAATACGGCACAATCGAAGAAATTCAGAATGTAAAGATGGCGGATGTTTATTCCGCATGGAAAAATCTTCTTTCAACCGCTGTTTTTCAGATTACCGTTGTCGGAAGCGTTTCAGAAAAGATTGCAGATATTTTCACAAAGAAGTTTGCAAAAATCGAGCGAAATCCCTTGAAACCCGAAACAGTATTTATCAAAAGGGGCAGACACTTCAACAGATTTGAAGAAACCTATCCCGTCAATCAGGGTAAACTTGTTATCGGATTCAGAGCAGGCATGGAAAACAGCAGGGATAATATCCACGCCGTAACCGTTATGAACGATATTTTCGGCATGGGCACTTATTCAAAACTTTTTGTGAATGTCCGTGAAAAGCTCAGCCTTGCTTATTATTGCTGGTCAAGGCTTGTTGCAAGCAAGGGAATTGTGCTCGTTGAAGGCGGAATAGATACCGACAAGGAAAAGAAGGTTTCCGCAGAAATCTTAAGTCAGCTTTCTGATTTAAGAAACGGAAAAACCGACCCCGAAGTGCTTGAATCTTCAAAACGTTCTCTCAAGGAAAAGTGCAATTTCACAACTCCCGAGAGCATCTGCGCATGGTATGCATCACAGGTTCTTGAAAATGAAATCGTAACTCCCGAAAGCGTTGCCGAAGGCGTTGAGAATGTTACTATGGAGCAGGTTTGTGAAGCGGCAAAGAAACTCTCAATAGATACCATATTCATGCTCAAGGCTCAGGAGGAGGCAGAAAATGAAGATTAAGCAGCTTACAAACGAAAAGCTCGGCGAAACCGTGTTTTGTGCCGTTCATCCGTCGGGTCTTGAAATCAGGGTAATGCCAAAAAAAGGATATAATTCAGCCTATGCCGTTTTCGGTGTTAAATACGGCTCAATCGATACAGCGGTGCAGAATGATTCGGGCGAATTTGAAACAATACCCGAGGGCACAGCTCATTTTCTTGAACACAAACTTTTTGAAAGCGAAGATCTCAACGCTTTTGAACGTTTTGCAAAAACGGGTGCAAGCGCAAATGCTTACACAAGTTTTGAAAAAACCGCTTATCTTTTCAAGGGTTCGGATAAGATAGAAGAATCTCTTGAAATTCTTCTTGATTTCGTTCAGAATCCCTATTTCACTCAGGAAACCGTTGAAAAAGAACAGGGGATTATCGGTCAGGAAATCAGAATGTATCAGGATTTGCCCGATTGGCAGGTTATGTTCAATCTTCTCAAGGCGCTTTATTCAGACCATCCCGTAAGAATCGATATTGCAGGCACTCAGGATTCAATCTCCCATATTGATGCTGACCTGCTTTACAGACTTTATAAAAACTTCTATAACCCCGCCAACATGGTGCTCTGTGTTGTCGGTGCGATAGAGCCCGAAAAGGTTTTTGAAATTGTTGATAAAAATATCAAAGGAACCAACGGCAGAAAAATCGAAAGAAAGTTTGAGAAGGAAAGCGCAAAGCCTGTGCAGAATTATGTTGAGCAGAAGCTCTCCGTAGCTTGCAAGCAGTTCCTTCTCGGATACAAAGAAGATATTTCAGAACCCCTTCTTTCGCTTGAAGATGAACTTGCATCGCAGATTATGCTTGAAGCAATCGCAGGAAAATCATCTCCGCTTTATAAAAAACTTCTCGATGAAGAACTCATCGATCTCGGATTCGGAACGGAGCTTTTCAACGGATTCGGTTTCTCATGTGTCATGCTTGGAGGAACAAGTGCCGACCCCGACAAAACAGTTTCGATTCTTCGCTCCGAAATCAAAAGAATGCAGAAGGAAGGCATCGACCCCTCCGCATTCGAAAGAGCAAAGAGAAAAACCTACGGCAGAATGGTTATGGGATATAACGATATTGATGACACCGCAAATCTCATGATGAATCTTCATTTTAACGGATATGAACCCTTTGCTGAGCTTGAAGCCTGCAAGAATATAACTCTTGAAAAAGCTCAGGAAAGACTTGCCGTGCTCAAAGAAAAGGCTTCCGCAGTTTCTGTTATCAGTCCTATTGAATAAGGAAGTGAAATGATGTCCGATTATACAATAGTATATTTTAAAGGAATCGAAAGAGGATTCAGCATACCGAGTACGCTTGCTGATTTTTCGATTTTCGGAATTGATGTTGAAATCAAATTTTACGGTGCGATAATTGCATTCGGATTTTTGCTTGCCGTTCTTTTCGGCGGCAGAATGGCTTATAAATGGAAGATGAGCCTTGATAAAATGATTGATGTTCTCATATACGGAACACTTGCAGGTATCATCGGTGCAAGACTCTACTATGTATTCTCTAAATGGGATTATTACGGCGCACATCTCTCGGAAATTCCGCAGATATGGAACGGCGGTCTTGCAATTTACGGCGGAATAATCGGCGGTATTATTGCTGCATTCGTTGTCTGCAAGGTCAGAAAAATGAATTTCTGGAATCTGTTTGATATCGCATCAATGAGTCTTCTCATCGGTCAGGGTATCGGCAGATGGGGCAACTTCACAAATCAGGAAGCGTTCGGTATCAACACCGAAAAGCCCTGGGGCATGTGGAGCGAAAAAATTGCTGATGACATAATCCGCAATCAGGCACTCCATGCCGAAAAAGGATTTTATGTTGACCCCGAAAAATTCGTTCATCCCACTTTCCTTTATGAATCAATATGGTGGCTTCTCGGCGTACTTGTACTTT
>JAZRJH010000004.1:0-7860 GCA_045645685.1 Acutalibacteraceae bacterium | reverse complement strand
TGCGAGAGCCTCAAGCTGTGCGGTGCTTTCTGCGTTGAGCGCGGACATAATCTTGACCGTATTTTCTGCAAAAGTGAGATTCTTGCTCTTTTCAAGCATTTCTTTCATAACCTTTGCGGCAAGAGGTGCCCAGCTGCCGTTTTCGATGAATGCAACGGTTTTATTCTGGAAATTTCTCTCGGTCAGGTGGTTGATGAATTCACGCATAAAGGGGAAAATCTCGCCGTTATAGGTTGTTGTTGCAAGAACGATTTTGCCGTATCTGAAAGCGTCCTCAACCGCCTCAGCCATATCGTCTCTTGCAAGGTCGGTGACCGCAACCTTCGGGCAACCCTTTGCCTTGAGCATTTCTTCAAGCATCATAACCGCTTTCTTCGTGTTGCCGTAAACCGATGTGTAGGCAATAACGATACCCTCGGACTCAACGCCGTAGGATGACCAGGTGTTGTAAAGGTCAAGATAGTAGCTGAGATTTTCTTTCAGCACAGGACCGTGAAGGGGACAGATGATTTCAATATCGAGTGCAGACGCTTTTTTGAGAAGGAGCTGCACCTGAGCGCCGTATTTTCCGACGATGCCGAAATAATAGCGTCTTGCTTCGCAAGCCCAATCTTCATCTGCATCCCATGTGCCGAATTTTCCGAAACCGTCAGCCGAGAAAAGAACCTTTTCCATGCTGTCATAAGTTACGATAACTTCGGGCCAATGCACCATAGGTGCGGTCACGAATGTGAGTTCACGGTTGCCGAGTGAAAGTGTTGACCCTTCACCAACAACAATCTGTCTGTCGGCATAATCCGAGCCATAGAACTGCTTCATCATAACAAAAGCCTTTGCGGATGCAACAACCTTTGCTTCGGGATAAGTCTGCATAAAAAGATTGATGTTTGCTGAGTGGTCGGGTTCCATGTGCTGAACAACAAGGAAATCGGGTTTTCTCTCGCCGAGAACGTTCCTGATGTTTCCGAGCCATTCTTCGCCGAATGCAGCGTCAACCGTATCCATGATTGCGATTTTATCGCCGATTATCGCATATGAATTATATGCCATGCCGTTTTCAACAACATACTGACCTTCGAAAAGGTCGATGTCTCTGTCATTGACGCCGATATATTTAATGGTATCTGTAATAATCATAATATCTCCTATTTTAAAAAGCCTTGAATGATAACTTCTTCAGCTTCTTCTTCGTTCATGCCGAATGTCATGAGTTTGATAAGCTGGTCGTTATTGATTCTGCCGATTGCAGCTTCGTGAACAATCTGTGCATCTGCAGAATTTGCTGTGATTGCAGGGATTGAGCTGACTGTTGCTTCGTCCATGATGATGGAGTCGCATTGAACATGAGCGGCGCATTTTGCATTGCCGATTGCATTGGGATGGAAAATCTGCTTTGACTGATCTTTCGCAACGGAACGGGAAATAATCTGAGATGATGCACCTTCGCCGTCAAGATAAACATCCATATCCGAACGTGCATACTGTGTGCCGTGGGTGAGAAGTCTTTCTGTCATAATGAGTTTTGCGCCTGCCTTGAGATGAGCCTTTGTGTCTCTGACGGTGGAATCGACGCCCTTTATCTGCACCATTTCCATTTCGCAAACGGAGTTTTCATCCTGCTCAACAACGGTAACGGGATTAAGAACTCTTTCGCCCTTGCCGTCGCCTTCGCCGTAGTGCTTTTCAACATACTTAACTCTTGCATTCTTTCCGATGTGGAAAGTGTGAATGCCGTCGTGCTGTGATTTTTCGTCGCCGCTGTTGTGGATACCGCAGCCTGCAACGATGAGAATATCCGCATCGTCGCCGATGAAAAAGTCGTTATAAACAAGGTCATTCACGCCTGTTTCCGTAATAATAACGGGGATGTGAACGCTCTCGTTTTTAGTGCCGGGAGCAACGATGATATCGATGCCGGGCTTGTCCGATTTGGACACAATTTCAATGTTTGCAGTGGAGCGTCTTGAATGACCTTCGCCGTTTTTTCTTATGTTATATGCGCCTGCAGGAATTTCATGGAGATCCGCAATGGATTCAAGCAATCCCATATCTCTTTTTTCCATTGATCAGTTCTCCTTTCCTCTGAATCCGCAGTTTTCGTTGAATTCGCCCATGAGCTGCGGGAAAATTTCGTCTTTTGTGCCGCTGCTTCTGACCTTGCCGTCTGCAATAACAATCATCTTATCTGCAAGCTGCATGATTCTTTCCTGATGTGAAATGATGATAACGCTTCTGTGGCTTCCCTTGCTCATTGCCTTGAATGATTCAACGAGCATTGAGAAACTCCAAAGGTCAATGCCTGCTTCGGGTTCGTCAAAAATAGCGAGATCGAGCTTTCTTGCCATGAGAGTTGCGATTTCGATTCTTTTTGCTTCACCGCCTGAGAGTGAATAGTCCATCTCGCGGTTGAGATAGTCCTTTGAGCAAAGGCCTACGCTTGTGAGATATCCGCAGCATTCGTCAACGGGAAGCTCATATCCTGCCGCAAGAGAGAGAAGTCTGCGCACGGTCAGACCCTTGAATCTCGGGGGCTGCTGGAAAGCATAGCCGATTCCGAGCTTCGCTCTTTCGGTAACCGACATATCGGTGATGTCGATATCATTATAATAAATCTTGCCGCTTGTGGGTTTTTCAATGCCCATGATAAGGCGTGCAAGAGTTGACTTGCCGCCACCGTTGGGGCCGGTGATAACAGTGAACGCACCGTCGGGAATGTCGATGCTCAGATTATCTATAATTTCAAGGTTCTTGCCGTCAACATCAACCTTGAATGAAACATTTTCAAGCTTTAACATACATCTTTCTCCGTTAGTAAAAGTATCAATATATTATATAACAAATTATGTCTATTATCAATATGTGAAGTGAAATTTATCAGCGCCAGAATTTTCTGTCAAGACTTCTGTACTGCGCCGCCAGAGCAATGTGGGGAACTTCGATTTTAGGGTTGCCTTCAAGGTCTGCCGCCGTTCTTGCAACGCGGAGAATCTTGTCATATGCTCTTGCGGAAAAATCAAGCTTTTTGAAGATATTTTCAAGAAAAGCCATTGCCGAAGATTCGGGTCTGCAGAACAGTTTTGTCTGTTCGGGAGTCATCTTTGCGTTGCAGGTGATCCCCGTGCCGTCAAGTCGTTCACGCTGAATTTCTCTTGCTGCATTGACTCTCTTCTTGATTTCCGCCGAGCTTTCGGTGGGAACTTTGCTCGCAAGGCTGTCAAAATCAACGGGAGGCACTTCAATATGAATATCCATTCTGTCAAGAAGCGGCCCTGAAACTTTTGCAAGATAACGCTTTGCCGCAACATCGGAGCAGGTGCATTCCTTTTTGGGGTGACCCTTGAATCCGCAGGGGCAGGGGTTCATTGCACAAACAACCATTGTTGAGCAAGGATATGTGAAGGAAGCGTTGGCTCTTGAAATGGTGACTCTTCCGTCTTCAATCGGCTGACGGAGAACTTCCATGGCGATTCTTGAAAATTCGGGGAGCTCATCAAGAAAAAGAACACCGTTGTGCGAAAGTGAAATTTCACCGGGTCTCGGAATTGCACCGCCGCCCGAAAGACCTGCCGGCGAAACTGTGTGGTGCGGCGATCTGAACGGTCTTTCACGGATGAGCGAAACTCCTTCGGGCATAACGCCTGCGATAGAATAAAGCTCGGTTGTTTCAAGGCTCTCTTCAAATGTCATGTCGGGCAGAATTGAAGGGAGTCTTTTTGCAAGCATACTTTTGCCCGAACCCGGTGGGCCGACCATGATAATATTATGTCCGCCTGCGGCGGCAATTTCCATGGCGTGCTTTGCTTCAAGCTGTCCTTTTACATCTTTGAAGTCAGGTGCAAAGAAACCGAATGCATTCTCGTTCTTTGCAAGTTCTTCGTATTTAACAGGTGTGAGAGAATTTTTGCCTGTCAGATGGTCGACAACCTCTTTCACATTTTCAACCGCATAGATATCGATTCCGTTCACAACCGAACATTCAAGAGCGTTGTCGGCAGGAACAAAAACCCGTTTTATTCCGCTTTTCTTTGCACGGATTACCATTGAAAGTGCGCCGTTTATGTGACGGACAAGACCGTCAAGCGAAAGCTCGCCGATGAATGCGCAATCATCGATAAAGCTGTCGAGCTGTTTGGTTGCTTTGAGAATTGAAATGAAGATAGGTAAATCGTAAACGGGGCCTTCTTTTCTGATGTCTGCAGGGGAAAGATTGATGGTGACACGGCTCTGCGGAAATGCAAAACCGCAGTTTTTGAGTGCGGAGCGCACTCGGTTTTTGGCCTCGGCAACGGAAGCGTCGGGCAGACCGACAATATCGATTCTCGGCAAACCCTGACCGAAGTCAACTTCAACTCCGACCATGTAGCTTTCAATTCCGTAAAGCCCCATGCTGTTTATTCTCGCAAACATCATACCCCTCCTTTTTCTTCAATATATAATAATACCATACTATAATAAAAAAGACAAGAAAAAAAGCTGTCACATATGTGACAGCTTTTGGTATGAATTGAATTATTGACCAAACATCATAAGCAGGAAACCTGCTGCAACGGCTGAACCGATAACACCCGCAACATTGGGACCCATAGCGTGCATGAGAAGGAAGTTTGTGGGGTTATACTTTCTGCCTTCGGTCTGTGAAACACGGGCTGCCATGGGAACTGCGGAAACGCCTGCAGAACCGATGAGCGGATTGATTTTACCGCCTGTAACAAGGTAGAGAACCTTGCCGAGAAGCAGACCGCCGACTGTTGAGAAGCAGAAAGCCATAAGACCGAGGAAAACAATCTTGATTGTGTCGAGTTTTAAGAACTCTGTGCCGTTGGTGGTTGCGCCAACGGTAACGCCGAGCATGATTGTTACGATGTTGGTGAGTGCATTCTGTGCGGTTTCGCTGAGTCTGTCGGTAACGCCGCATTCCTTGAGAAGGTTACCGAACATGAGCATACCTACGAGCGGAGCTGCATCGGGGATAATAAGAGAAACAACAACGAAAACAACAACGGGGAAGATAATCTTCTCTGTTCTGCTGACTGTACGGAGCTGCTTCATTTCAACCTTTCTTTCCTTCTCAGTTGTGAGAAGTTTCATGAGAGGAGGCTGAATAAGGGGGATGAGCGCCATGTAGGAATAAGCTGCAAGAGCGATGGGGCGGAGAAGATGGCCTGCGAGCTTTGATGCAACAAGGATTGCTGTGGGACCGTCAGCTCCGCCGATGATTGCGATTGATGCAGCTTCCTGCGGAGTGAATCCGAGAAGGATTGCAATAACAAAAGCAATGTAGATACCGAGCTGTGCAGCGGCACCGAGAAGAAGGCTCACGGGGTTTGCAAGGAGAGGACCGAAGTCTGTCATTGCACCGATTCCAAGGAAGATAAGACAGGGGAAGATTGAACTCTTGACACCTGCATAGATGAGTCTGAGAACACCCGAGTCATACCAATGAGCGCCTTCAACAATGTTTGAAGTATCCATAAGACCGGTGGGGTCATCCATAAGACCTGCGCCGGGCATATTTGCAAGAAGTATACCGAATGCAATGGGAACAAGCAGAAGCGGTTCGAACTTCTTGACAATTGCAAGATAAAGGAACACAAAGGAAACGAGAATCATAACGGCATTCTGCCATTCAAGAAGAGCAAAGCCTGAGCTTTCCCATATTCCTTTGAGAATATTGACGATAATTTCCATGTGGGGTCACCTTATGAAATAACTGCAAGAACAGCGTCTGTTTCAACTGTTGAACCCTTTGAAACGAGAACCTGAGCAAGTGTGCCTGCGCAGGGAGCAACGATTTCATTTTCCATTTTCATAGCTTCGAGAACAAGGATAACATCGCCTGCTGCAACAGCTGAGCCGGGCTGCTTATTAACAGCAAGAATTGTGCCGGGCATGGGAGCGGTGATGTTTGTGCCGCCTGCAACGGGAGCTGCGGGAGCAGCTGCAGGAGCGGGTGCTGCTTCGGGAGCGGGAGCTGCAGCAGGTGCGGGAGCTGCAACGGGTGCTGCAACAGGAGCAACGGGTGCTGCTGCAACGGGAGCGTCTGTAACATTCATGATAACTGCCTGGGTTTCTTCAACCTCTACTTCGTATGCTTTACCGTTAAGATTTACAACGTATTTCATAATAATTATTCCTCCACTTTTTTGATTGATTTGAAGCTGAGTCTGTTAAGCGGAATACCGCTTTCTTTGCTGACGATAGCCATGATTGTTGCGGCTGTGCGTTCGTCAACATCAACAAGTTCTGTGATGCCTTTGATTGACTTGAATGCAAGTCTTTCAAGGGGAATTCCGCTCTGGCTGCTGACAAGAGCCATAACAACTGCTGCTGTGGGTTCGTCAACATCGATGAGCTGAACTCTGCCGGGTGCATAATATGCAGCTTCGGCAACAGGTGCAGCTGCGGGAGCAACCGCAACGGGAGCTGATTCGATAACTGTTACTTCTGCTTCGTCGGATGAAGCGAGTTTGCTTTCAACAGCTCTTAAGATTTTCGAAAGGAAAACAATGAGAACAGCGAGAACTGCAAGTTCAAGAAGAACTACCACGATGCCTGCAACTGCAACAAACATTGTTTCCGACATTGTCAGGTTGATTTTATCTGCAAACATATTCGTCACCCTCAGTCAATTCTCGTGATTGTATATGAGAATGTATTTTTTCTGTCAGCTTCGCGCTTTTCAAAGAAAGCTTCAGCCTGAGTGGGGAATGCGATATATGAAAGAACATCTTCTTCGCAGGTTGCTTTGTTGCCGAGATATGCCTTTGCTTCTTCCATGCCGGGAGCAAGAGTGTCTGCGAATCTGCCTGTGTAGGGCTTTTCTTCGCCGAGAACGAGTTTCTGAAGGTCTTCGCTTACCTTACCGGGAGCCTGACCGTATTCGCCCTTGATGTAGCTCTTGACTTCCTTTGAAATGTTCTTGTATCTTTCGCCTGCAAGAACGTTTGCTGTTGCCTGAACACCAACCATCTGGCTCATGGGAGTTACGAGGGGAGGATAGCCGAGATCTTCACGGACTCTGGGTGTTTCAAGAAGAACTTCATCGAGCTTGTCGAGTTTGTTCTGTGCAGTAAGCTGAGCAACAAGGTTTGAAAGCATACCGCCGGGAATCTGATAAATGAGAGCGTCTGTCTGTGTGCCCATAACAACGGGATTGAGAAGACCGCTTTCGAGTGCCTTTGCACGGATGGGCTTGAAGAAATCGTTTATTTCCTTGCAAACGTTTTCGTCAACGTCAACTTCGTAGCCATACTGCTTGAGAGTATAAACGAGAGTTTCTGTTGCAGGCTGTGAAGTACCGCCTGAGAAGCATGAGATAGCTGAGTCGATAACGTCTGCGCCTGCTTCAACGCACTTGAGAAGTGTCATGAAGCCGAGACCTGTTGTTGAGTGAGTGTGAACAACGATGGGGACTTTAACGTTTTCCTTGAGAGCCTTAACAAGGTCGTAGCCTTCTTTGGGACTCATGATGCCTGCCATATCCTTAACGCAGATTGACTGAACGCCGAGAGCTTCGATTTCTTTTGCGAGCTTAACGTAGCTTTCAAGGTTATGGATGGGGCTGATTGTGTAGCAGATTGTGCCTGATGCATGAGCACCGCACTTGAGAGTTTCGTCAACTGCTACTTCGATGTTGCGCACGTCGTTGAGTGCATCGAAAATTCTGATGATGTCGATGCCGTTTTCAACACTCTTTCTGATGAAAGCACGGACAACGTCATCGGGATAGTGCTTGTAACCGAGAAGGTTCTGACCTCTGAGAAGCATCTGGAGCTTGGTGTTGGGGCAAGCCTTCTTGATGTTGCGGAGTCTTTCCCAGGGATCTTCGTTGAGGTAGCGGAGGCATGAATCGAAGGTTGC
>JAZRJH010000003.1:0-8844 GCA_045645685.1 Acutalibacteraceae bacterium | reverse complement strand
AAAAAGTTATGAAAAAGTTTGTATGTTCAGTTTGCGGTTATGTTCACGAAGGCGACTCAGCTCCCGAATTCTGCCCCCAGTGCAAGGTTCCTGCTGAAAAATTCAACGACCAGAAATCACGCGAAATGTCATGGGCTGCTGAACACGTTGTAGGCGTGGCAAAGGGTGTAAGCCAGGAAATCATCGACGGTCTCAGAGCTAACTTTGAAGGTGAATGCTCAGAAGTAGGTATGTACCTTGCAATGGCAAGAGTTGCTCACCGTGAAGCCTATCCTGAAATCGGTCTTTACTGGGAAAAGGCAGCTTACGAAGAAGCAGAACACGCTGCAAAGTTTGCAGAACTTCTCGGCGAAGTTATCACCGACAGCACAAAGAAGAATCTCGAAATGAGAGTTGACGCTGAAAACGGCGCAACTGCAGGCAAGTTTGAACTCGCAAAGATGGCTAAAGAGCAGGGTCTTGACGCTATCCATGACACAGTTCATGAAATGGCAAGAGACGAAGCAAGACACGGCAAGGCATTTGCAGGTCTTCTCGAAAGATATTTCGGATAAGAATTTTTAAGAGAGGGCTAACGCTCTCTCTTTTTGCATAAAATAAAGGAAGTTTAAAAGGAGGATTAAAAAATGAAGAAATTATTTGTATTATTGGCTTTAACAGCATTGGTATTCGCACTTCTTGCAGCTTGCGATTCCAAAGAAAACACTCCCCCAGCCGAAACCACAACCGCAGTCGCCGAAGTTCAGGCTACTCAGGCAAAACCCGAAAACACACAGGCTCCGGAAGTTCAGCCGACACCGGAAGTTAAAGAAGAAGAAACTCTTCCCGATTCTCCCGAAAAAGTTGAAAAAACAGAAAATAAAAAAGTTGAAGACAAAAAACCCGACGAACAGGTAAAGAAAACAGAAAAACAGACAAACGCCGAAGTTAAGGTTACAAAAGACGAAGCAAAGAAAACCGTTCTCGCTCATGCCGGTCTTAACGAAGCAGATGTTAAGTTCTACAAAGCGGAGCTTGACCGTGAAAGAGCAGGTCTTGTGTACGAAGTAGAATTTGATTCAGGCAAATATGAATATGAGTATGAAGTTGATGCCGAAACAGGCAAAGTTCTGAAGGCAGAAAAAGAGTTCAGGGATTAACAAAAAATTAAGAGTGGCTGAAAAGCCACTCTTTTTGTTTTCTGTAGCATAAATTACTTGTATTCTATTGATATATGATTAGAATTATGATATTGTTAATTCATATCATTCTAATATTTTAAAACGTTAAAGGAGATTATATTTATGAAAAGATTTTTATCTGTTTTTCTTTCCGTACTGATTTTGTTATCTTTTGTTGCTTGTTCAAGTCAACCTGATTCAACCGATTCCCCTTCCGCAGAATATAAAATCACTCTTTCCAATGAAGAAAACAGCAAAATTTATACTGCAGTTATCAGTGAAGACTCACCAGTAATAATCGGACGCCAAGATACCTCTGATATAGTAATCAATGATAACAAATATATATCACGTACGCATTGCGAACTTTCATTATCTGACAAAGCAATCATCTTATCAGACATGGAGTCAACAAACGGAACTTTTGTTATCACAGATGGAAATTGGACTCAAATCACCGAAAAAACAGAAATTAATGTTGGTGATCAATTTATGATTGGCTTAACTGTTTTAACACTTACTGATTTTCAGCCCTTGAATGCTGACTAAAAGTATCAAAATAAAAAACCCATAAATAAAAGGGGACATCTTAACACAAGATGTCCCCTTTTTGTTATATTTTATTTTCTGTTTCAGATATTGCTTTCATTGCGGATTTTGCAACTTCACTGAGTGCATTTTCTTCAAACGGTGATTTGAGTCCTGCGTCTTCAATCAGCTCGCCGAGAGATACGCCGCCTGTTTTCTTGAGGAAGTCCACATATTTTTCGAGTGCATCATCGAAATCCGCTCTTGAAAGTCCGAGAAAGCCGAGTGCAACACATTGAGCAATGCAGTAATCAATATAATAGAACGGACTTTCGTAGATATGCATCTGATACTGCCAGCGTGTGCCGAGTTCAAGATAAGGAATTCCTTCAAATGAAAGATAGGGTCTGTATTTCTTTTCAAGCTTCAGATATTCTGTTTTTCGTTCATCGGGTGTGAGGTCGGGATTTTCATAAACAAGATGCTGGAATTCATCAACAATCGTTCCGTAAGGAATGAATGAAATTGCATCAACGATATGCTTATATCTGTATTTATCAGATTTATCGCCGAAGAAATCATCCATATATTTGTGGCAGAGGAATTCCATGCTCATGCTGTGGCACTCATGGGTTTCCATTCCCGTAGGATAATCGGGCTGAGCAAACCTGAACATATAATCCGCCGCAAGTGCATGGCCGAATTCATGGGTGATAACATCGATATCACCGCTTGTGCCGTTGAAGTTCGCAAGGATAAACGGCTGCTTATATTTTGCAAATGTGGTGCAGTATCCGCCGCCGAACTTGCCGTCACGGGCTTCAACATCAAAGGCTTCAGCATCAAGCATTCTCTGCATGAAGTCACCGATTTCAGGCTTCATATCATGATACATTCTGAGTGCATTTTCAAAAATTTCAGGTGTATCGATAACAGGTCTCGGCATTTCTCCCGTAACGCTGATTGCATCATCATAATACATTATCTTATCAAGATTCAATCTGTTTCTTATGCGCTCTTTGAGTTCGGCAACAGCAGGAACAATATCAGTTTCAACGCTCTTTCTGAATGCGGCAACCATTTTTTCGTCGTAGTCTACTCTGCCCATACGGTAATAACCGAGTTCCACAAAATTCTTATAGCCGAGCTTTCTTGCGATTTGTGTGCGGATTTTAACAAGACCGTCAAAAATCTCATCAAATGTTTCGGCATTCTCTTCCATTGTTTTGCCGATTGCTTCTGCGGCTTTTTTACGGACATCACGGCTGTCATCTTCGAGCTTGCCCCTTAAAACAGAAAGGGGCATTTTTTCGCCATCAAACTCAAAAGCAAGTTCGCCCATGAATTTTGAATATCTTGTAACAAGCGAATTTTCCGCCTGCAAATCTTCAATAACTTCAGGCGAGAATGTTTTGAGAGACATTTCAAAGCCTTTGAAAACTCTGGGATTTATGAGTTTTTCGGCATCTGCTTTGTAAGGCGAATCGAGCATTGCTTTTTTATATTCATTTTCGATTTCGGCAAGCAAGGGCATTGCATTATCATAATAATCCATTTCAGCGTTGTAGAATTCGTCCCTTGTGTTGAGAGTGAAACGGCAGTTTGCAAGAGCGCAGGCAGTTTCAACCTCCTCGCTGATTTTATTGAATTCATCCCTTGCGGATTTCAGATTCTCCGCACTTTGGGCAGCTTTTATTTTTTCAATTATCTTCTCGGCGTCTGCCTTGAATTCTTCAACCGTAATTCTTTTATACGGCATTTCGGAAACTTTCATAACTATCCCCTTCCGTTAAATTTCAGCAGTTATATTATACTATGATTTAATTCATAAATACAACAAGAATTTCCTGCATGAAATTTTATTTGCTCAACATGACTATCATATGTTTTTCAGATAAGTTTCAAAAGGTCTGTTTGTTTTGGGAACTTCTCTGACTTTAACAAAAGACACTTTTCCGTTTTCTGTTACAGTGAGATATTTGCGGTATTCCGTATTTTCCGAAACGGTTGCTCCGCTTTCAATAAACGCCGCTCCTCCCCTGCTTCCCGTCAAAGACATTTCACCGATTATAGTTTCAAGAAGCGCTTTTGCACTCACAAGCATATCTTTATCACAGAAATAATCGCTGAGTGTTTTGTGTCTTAAAGGATAAACTTCAAGTATTCCGTTTATTTCAGAAAGCAAATCAAGGCATTCTTCTTTGTTTCGCAAAAAAGCGGCAGATTTGCTCATTTTTGTTCTGATATGAGAATAGTCAACGCTCTCATCAGGAACAAAATCTTTATATTTATCAAAATATCCGCTCGGAATTTCAAAATTATATTCCGATTTTTCTTTTTGATTTATATGGTCTGCACACAAGAATCCGCCAACCTGCGTATCATTAAGCGCCGTACCGCCTGGTCTTGCAAGACCGAATGTGCCTGCGGCTTCTCCGATAACATAAAGATTATCAACATCTGTTTCGTAATTATTATCGGTATAAACTCCGCCGTTGTTGTGCTGAGCACAAACTGCAATGCGAAGCATTTCTTTGGAAATATCTATGTTGTGGTCTGAATAAACCGAAATTGCTTTGGGATTGAGTTTTTCAAGGCGTTCAATCGGGGTTTCACCCGTTGCGCCGTTATCCGAAAGATAGCTTTTGGCTTCTTCGGAAAGATTATTGAAGCAATATCCTTTGGGATTTGCCGTGAAATCAAGATAAACCTTCCTGCCGTTTTTGATTTCGTTATGCACCGCAATATCAACCCTTGATGACATATCAACCCTTGCATAGCTGAACGGCCACTGATAACCTTTGAGAAAGATATTATTGCACATTTCATCCGCATTTTCAAAGCAATCATTCAGAAAATCAAACTCATTTTCGTTTTCGTCAACGCTGACAAATCTCGGAATAACCTGCATAAAACTTCCCGAAACATTCCAACGGAAATCAACCGAAGCCATTCCGTATTGCCATTGGGAGAAGTTGCAAAGACGCACACCCGCTTCAAGCATAACACCTGTCATACCGTGCTGGGATTCGGGATAAACCGAATTTTCATAAATGCAGGCAGGCGCACCCGTTGCACAGATTATATTTTGTGCATAAAAAACTTCAAATTCATTTGTTGCGGTATTAAGCACGGCAACACCGACAGCTTTTTTGCCGTCTTTGAGAATTCCGATAACCTGTCTGTTATCAAAAAGCGGTGTTCCGTTTTTGCAAAGTACCTTTTCTTCAAGTTTCTCGGTCATGATTTTTGAGGTTAATGGCCCGATTGAAGTTGCTCTGACCGTGTTATCATGGTCGGTTTTATAACCCGGAAATCCGCCGAATTCATCTCGGGGAAAGTTCACACCGTAATCATAAAGGCGCAAAAAACATCTTGTACTGTTAAGCGCCTGAAGATACATTTTTTCGCCGTCGC
The DNA here is from genome assembly GCA_045645685.1 of Acutalibacteraceae bacterium. GTDB lineage: Bacteria > Bacillota > Clostridia > Oscillospirales > Acutalibacteraceae > CAG-177. The sequence continues at coordinate 3,739 of JAZRJH010000003.1, read as the reverse complement.
ATGAACCTGTTTCAAAAATATCCTGCGCCATTTTATAAGGGCTGTCGGAAACAAAACCGTCCATTGACAGTTTATAATAAGTCTGTTTGTCGCTGCCTGTGTTTCTTGAAGTGCCGCTCAATCTGTTTTCGGCAACAACGGCAATATCTGTTATCCCTTCGCAAAAAAGACGGTCGGCAACACCGTAAGCGGCAGCACCGCTTCCGATTACTATTGCATCATATATTTTCATAAGCATCTCACATTAAATCCGCCGTCGCAGTCGATAACCGTTCCCGTGCAGAAATCAAAATTTCCTTGTGCGATCGACAAAACACACTTACCGATATCTTCAGGTGTTCCCATTCTTTTTATCGGTGTCAAACCGCCGTTAATCAGCTTTTCGTATTTTTCCTTGACCTTTGATGTCATTTCAGTTTCGATAATACCCGGTCTGATTTCGATAACGCTTATTCCGTATTCTGCAAGTCTTGCGGCAAAAAGTTTTGTTATCATCGAAATGCCTGCTTTTGAAATGCAGTATTCTCCCCTGTTCAGAGATGCGGTATAAGCCGACATTGAAGAAATATTAACAATTCTTGATTTATCATTCATCAGCGGAACAAATTTCTGAGTGACAAAAAATGTTCCTTTCATGTTTATATCTGTTACATAATCGAATTCTTCGGGAGAGAGTTCAAGAATATCCTTGCGCTCCTTTGGAGCAACGCCTGCATTATTCACGAGCAAATCGATTTTTCCGAATTTTTCTTTCACTTCGGAAACAAAATCTTCAACAGATTGCAAAGCCGAAATATTGCAGGGAACAAAATACACTTTTTCGCCGTATTCTTTTTTCAGCAGTTCAACTTCTTCGCTGATTTTTCTTGCAGAAAGAACAACGGTAAAGTTATTTTTGAGAAGTTCTTTTGCAATACCGAGACCTATGCCGCGGCTTGAGCCTGTTATAACAGCAGTCATTTCTTACACCTTCCCCAAAACATATTTCTGATAATAGGGCATATAAACTTCCGAATCTCTCACAGGGCATCCAGCAACGGTGCCTGCACGCATGAGAGCGGAGCATTTGCTGCATTTGAGACAGAGCTTCCTTTTATCAAGCTCGCCTTTTTCGCAATAATCTTTGTAAAATTCAGGATAAGCAAAAGTCATTCTTCCAAATCCTGCAAAATCGGAAACACCTTCATTTATCAGCTTTTCTGCATATTCCATTGCATTTTCGGCAGGATAAGTGAGACCTGATGCAATGAACAGAATATCTTCAAACTCACTCTTGAGCTCTTTTGTTACATCATAAATTCTCTTCATTCCGATTTCGCCGTCTTCGGGTGCATTCATGCACGGGCGGTTGATATGGGGAATAAGATAGGGATTCCCGAGAGTAAGATTTATGAGTCTGACACCTTTATCATAAAGAGATTTTATAATCTGTTTTGTTTCTGTTAAATCTATGTTGTTGTTTTCGTCAACACCGTAGCCGTAAGGATAAGGGAAGCAATCGCAAGCATTGAGTCTTGTTGTTACAAAAACATTTTCGCCCACCGCATTTTTCACGGCATCGATGCAATCAAAATAGAGTCTTGTTCTGTTTTCAAGGCTTCCGCCGTAAATTCCGTTGCGTTCTTTTGCGCTCAGAAACTCATTGAAAAGATAACCGTGGCAACACTTGACATCAACGCCGTCAAAGCCGACTTCCTCGGCAAGTTTTGCCGCCGCATAGTATTTTTCGGGAATTGTTTTGCAATAATCATCCGTAACAACGGTATACGGCTGATTTTCCTTGCCGATTTCCCAATGAGGGTTGCGATAAGCCACTATCGGTTCAGGTGTGCCGTTCGGCTTGCTGAATCTTCCGCTATGGGTTAGCTGAACAATAATTATCGGCTCAAAGCCGTTGATTTCAAGAGAAACTTTTTTAATTTCCGAAACAAGATTTTTGAAAGAATTCTTTGTTTTTTCATTCAGGAACATTTGTCTCGGATTTGCTCTGCCTTCATTGGTAACGGCAGTTGCCTCAAACCAGATGATACCTGCGCCGCTCTGAGCAAAACGGATATATCTTCTGCGGGTGAGAGTATCCACAGCACCGTCGGGAGTGCCGTCACACCCTTCCATAGGATGAAAAACTATTCTGTTCTGAACGGTTTTGCCATGCATCATCAACGAATCATTCAAAATACTTTTCACGGAAATCTCTCCCCTTAATCACAAAAAATACATATAAATTATAGCACACAACTGTTGCGCAGGCAATATTTTTATTATATAATAGGATTATAATAATGAATATACTTTATCGAGGAATGAAAATGAATATTACAGGCGCAATCTTTGATTTTGACGGAACTCTTTTTGACTCCATGCATATATGGAAAGGAATAAAATACCAATATCTCGATTATATCGGAATCACTCTTACCAAAGCGGATATTGAAGCATTCAACGGTCTTTATCTTCGCGAATCCCTTATTCTTGCAAAAGAGAGATTTGACCTTGACGAATCCTATGAAGAACTTTTTGCAGGATTTTTTGATTATCTTAAAGAAAGATATCTCAAGGAAGCAATGCCAAAAAATGACATCATCGGATTCCTTGAAAAGCTTGAAGCAAAGGGCGTTAAAATGGGAATCGCCACCGCAACGGGCGAGCCTGCACTTGAAGCCGTGCTGAAAAAATACGGTATGCTCAAATACTTCTCGGCTATTTATTCAACCTATACCGTCGGGGCATCAAAAGCCGAATCAAAGGTTTATGATGTTGTGCTTGAAGAACTTGGCACAGACAAAGAAACAACATGGGTTTTTGAAGATGCGCTTTATGCTGCAAAAACAGCAAAAGCAAGCGGATACAATCTTGTCGGCATCTTCGACGTGAGCGAACCTGACACCGAAGAACTTGAAAAACTTGCCGATATCTATATTCATAACTACGACGAAATTGAACTGTAAAAAAAAACACGGGATACAGACCATCGGTCTGTATCCCGTTTGTCATTATGCTTCGATTTTGTGGAAAATCTTTTTGCCCTTCTTGACAACGATGGGCTTTTCTTTGAGAGCATCCTTCGAAAAGCTCAATGTGAAATCTGTTACCTTTGCATCGTCAACAGAAATACCGCCCTGCTGAACAAGTCTTCTGCCTTCGCCTCTTGACTTTGTGATTTCAGCCTTCATGAGAATATCAAGGATATCGATTGCTCCGTCTGTGAAATCTTCGTCTGCAAGAGTTGTTGAGGGCATATTGTCAAGGTCTGCTGCGCCGCTGAAGATAGCCTTTGCAGCAGCCTGAGCCTTTGTTGCTTCTTCTTCGCCGTGAACGAGCTTTGTGAGTTCATAAGCAAGAATTTCTTTTGCTGTGTTGAGCTGACTGCCTTCCCATGAATCCATAGCATCAATTTCTTCAAGAGGAAGGAATGTGAGCATACGGATGCACTTGAGAACGTCATTATCGCCAACGTTTCTCCAATACTGATAGAATTCGTAGGGAGATGTCTTTTCGGGGTCAAGCCAAACTGCACCTGAAGCTGTTTTACCCATCTTCTTGCCTTCGGAGTTGAGAAGAAGAGTGATAGTCATTGCATAGGCATCTTTGCCGAGCTTTTTACGGATAAGCTCTGTGCCGCCGAGCATATTTGACCACTGATCATCGCCGCCAAACTGCATATTGCATCCGTATTCCTTGAAAAGATGATAGAAGTCGTAGGACTGCATTATCATATAGTTAAATTCAAGGAAGGAGA
>JAZRJH010000002.1:0-12188 GCA_045645685.1 Acutalibacteraceae bacterium | reverse complement strand
CCGTCAATGAACATTACACCTGCAAGTGTCGGAAGAATAACATTTACTATATTCTGAACAAAATGGCTGATTTTAACAGGGAATGATCGTACATACAGTCTTTCCTGCGGGTTGGGGCTGATGTTATCTGCAACAGACTGTGTAAAGCCGACGTAATTGAATATTGTATAAAGCTGGAAAAGAAGATAAAGAGTCCAGACTCTGTCTGTAAGCGGAAGTTCGTAAAGCGGAAGGGTGCAGATAAGCACAACAACAATCAGGCACTGAATAACATTTGCATATGCAAAAATTTTGTATCTGCCGAGCTTTTTGAGCAGCTTTTTTCTGATAAGAATATTTCTGAATCCGCTCCAGCCGTTGGTGAGAAAATGCGCACCGAAGATGTTGAAAATGTTGAAGCTGTTGATGACTTTCCAGCGGGTATCTATGATATTGGCAATGCCGTCAGGCAGAATAACGGAAAAATCAAATATAAGCATCAGTAAACCTAAAATCGCAAAGGTCAGATATACTGCATTATATTTCCGTTCAATTTTTGGGGGAAGAAAACCTAAGTTCGCATCAACACCCATAGACAGGAGATTCCAGAAATATGTTGATGCTATGAAAAATACGTTTATTGCGCTGAATGTAAGAAGGGGAATTTCGTAGTAATATGCAATCAGATAACAACCCGTACCGAAGGTAAGGAAGCTCTTAAGATAACTCAGGGTGTAATCGCCGCCGACTGCGGCAAAAATCGAAAAGTATTCTTTATACGGAACATGTTTTCCTTCGGCGGGAGTGTTCCAGTATTTTTTCATTTCCTGAATAATATTCATTTTTTCTTTGCTTTCGGATTTTGCCATCAGTTTTCGCCGCCTTTCTCAAGAAGTTCGTTTATTCTTTGATTTGCATCGTCACGGGTTTTGCCGTATTGTTCCTTAGGAGCAACATTAACAACAACCTTTTTGATGTTTTTGGGAAGCCAGGTGTCACCGAAAACAATTTCATTTTCGTTTTGCGCACCCATAAAAAACTCTTTGAGATTTGAACAGGAATAAAATGCAAAACTTCCGATTTCCTTAACTGAATCGGGAATAAACATAACAGGCTTCATTTCCTGACAATAGCTGAACGCATCGGAACCGATTTTTACAAGTCCGTCGGGAAGAGTAACGAGTGATAAGTTTTCACATTTAAAAAATGCCATGTCGCCGATTTCTTTTAATGTTGCGGGCAAGGTAATTTCGGTAACAGCTTCATTTTTATAGAAAGCACATTTGCCGATTCTTTCAACGCCTTCAGGAATTGCGTATTTACCGGTTTTGTTCTCTTTCATAATCGGATAGACAAGGAGTTTTTTCATATCCTTTGTGTAAAGAACACCGTCAACGGAAGTGTAATACTCATTTGCCTCGTCGACTTCTATAGCTTTGAGTTCTTTACAATAGAAGAATGAAGTTTCATCTATGTATTTAACATCTTTACCGATATGAATAACCTCAACATATTCATCGGTATTCATTGTGAAATCGCCTACTGCAGAAACAGGCTTTGAACTGTCGGGATTGTTACCGTCTTCGTCACGGACATAGTCAATATAAACTTCTTTGGTATTGTTGTTACCATTGAAGCCAAACAACACCCAACCTTCATTGCCGGGGATTTTTGCATTTTCCGTCTGATATTCGTATTCAAACGGAGCTCTTGCCATAGAAATAAATGAGATGGTAACTGATGCAATTATAAATGCCACAAGTACAATTATAAAGGTTGCCTTTTGCCATGTTTTCAATCTGATCAACTCCTGTTATTTTGATAATGCTTTAATTGGGAAATGAGCCTTTATTGTGAAGCCTCCTGAAAAAAGGGTTCAGTTTAATAACAGCCTCATTCCTATCAATATTTTTTATAAAATAAATATAACACAGCAATTTGTATAAATCAATATAACATTATAAAAAAAATATATTAAACTTGAACAATCAACACTTGTTTTTTCGCTGTGTGACTTTAGTTTAAATCTGAAATTAACAAGAAAGTTAAAACCAAAAGAGCTAACTGACTATAAAAAATCAGTTAGCTCTTAACTTTCAGATAATTCAAATGTTGCCAAAACGTTTCTGCGAAGCATTTTTGAAACCTCAAAACTGAGGAATATCAACACTTCCGCCGTCTGGTTGTATTATTCCCACTCGCCTAATCTGGCACTTTTTTGATATTTGTAAACCCGAAAACCCTTGATAAATAAGTCGAACATTTGTTCGAACGTTTAAAATTGCCCTGATTTTTCAAAATGTTTAGTATCATTTAGTATCAGAGGTTGCTTTTTATCTGTGGTATCAGATTCCTGTGGATTTGAGATAATATTAGCACATTTTCACTGCAATGTCAACACTTTAAAGCGATAAATCGCATATTTGTGCTGAAAAACTTTATTCAATCATATCGAATTCTTGTTATTCTATTTCTTTTTATATGGGGTGAATGGTTTGTTTGGGTCAAGCAATATAGCATCTGGATCATTTTTAGAAATTTCTGAAATATGACGATAATTAATTTGTTTCTTATGAATACCATATTGGGGTAGAGGCTTAATTCGTCCTGTTTTTTCATTTACTACTGCTGGCATTAATATGTATTCACCATACTTGTAGTACGATTCTTTGAATAGGTTGAAGACTTTAAAATTGTCGCTAGGATTAGCACGGATTATTCGTGAAACATTAAATATTAACAGCTCGTCTGCTGATGAGCCATTTAATTTTGCACGTTTGATTGCTTCATCAATATTGTTACCAATAACTACATAATAACCAGTTTCTTCACCTGGTACATCTCCTTCAACCAATGCAATCCTAATGTTTTCATTTTCGTCATTGTATCCTATTGTCGAAATCCAATCCTTGAATATTTTTATTGCATATTTCTCATTAACAAAAGGTAAAAGTAATACGGGCAATGGCATATAACCTAAAACAAAACCAGCTCCACGCCACACCGCTTTTTCCCAAGTCTTAATATCAATAAATGAAGTGACAAACAATGTTTTTCTTTCTTTTTCAGGCAGAGGCCTTAATTTGCCAAGAGGCGGTTTTTCCTTTGCTGTAATACCACGCAATCGCCAATACAATTTATCAAAATCTGCTTTGTTATTTACATTATAGAATGTGCTCCCTTGTAACGGTGTCGGGATATAATCTAAATCTTTCTCATCAAAAACAACTGGAATAAATTTTGTGTTTATTGAGTCAGCATTATAAATCTTTTGATAAATTATATTTCCTTCCCATTTAACACCCCGACCCTTACCTTGTTCAACATTGCCATATACCTTGTCATAATAACCTTTTGAAGCAATCACTACGACATAATCAGCTTTATCTATGTTATTTTCCATCCACCTGGGCCATCCTTCGGCGGGTGACTCCTCATATTGATCTAATACTGCATCAATACCTTCGCTTCTCAGATTGTTTGAAAAAGAAAGCACTTTATCCGCAAAGGCTACTGTATCCTGTGAATAGCTTATAAAAACAATAGGATTTTTTTGTTCTTCCATACTTGAGTTAACCTCCTTTATTTAACAAGTTAATACATTTTAATTATTTATATTAATCTCGCAACGCATTAATCGATAGTAAAGGGTTAAAGTGTACGGGATTTCATATTTAGGCCACCAAATTTTGCAATAATTATTATACTTCAGAAGAAGCCATGCATATTTTGAAATTGTTTTTTCGGCTTCTGCTATTTTTTTAGGATCTTTAACTTGTCGATTGAATTTGCCATGCTTTTTTACAAGCTTAATTATGTTATCTCTAATTATATCAAGGTGTTCTTTTTCTCCCACTAGATACTCACTATTATTACCGATGCCAGTACCTATAATATCAAAAAAATCTATGTAGTATTTGTCGTCTTCATCTTTAGCTACACATTTCTCGCATAAAGACTCACAAACATCTACATCAAAACGTGAGTCGTCAAGAATTATTCTTGGGAATGTAGCTTGTCCTTCCAATTCGACAGCACGAATTAAACCTTCACCAAATATAATGTTATTATTCAAAAAGGCATCACCTTTGGTTATGCTACCGCGTATTAAAATGCTATATTTTTCAAGAAATCTTAATTGTAATAAAGCAAGGAGATACACGAGAGATTTAACTGCTTGATAATCAGAGTTGCTGTTTGCTTTTCGAATTAATATCATAAAATTGTCAGAAAAACTTTTAATCTCAAAATTTGTATCCGAAAAAACTACATTAGGAGCTGTTTTCCTTACGACATCGTTTGCTAATGAAATATTGGATTGCAAAAATTCTAACATATCATTGCCGTTATCATCAAAAAAAGCTTTGTATCCAAGAATATCAAAATATGCAATGTAATATTGTTCTAAAAGCGCATTTTTCATTACAGTCTTCCTATTTTTATTACTAATTTTTTGTTATCTTTGCTTTGTTAAGGAGTAACCTTTTGCGTCGTTTTCACTTTTGTCATAAGCATTATTAATATATTTTTGTGGGTCTGATAGAAAATCTTCTTCCGTTACAAACGCTATATAAGAACCAGATAAACGGTCGTAAGTCTTACATTTATCACAAAAGTATACTTTAGGATTCTGATTGAAACGATTGTTGTTTATAATATCAAAAAGCTTTTCTGTGTGAAAACTAGTCGATGTATGACCATCATCTTTTTTTATTGTGGTTTTTAACCATTCATAAGAACCATTTACTTTTTGAATTACCCCAACAATGCCGTTGGTATGAGACGTTCTATTTTTTCTACTTATATTTTTGAGACAATACTCAATTTCCCAATCAATCCATTTGCTTTGTTTCATATTAGGAGACAGTATTACAATGGTTACAGATGTATCATACATCATATCCTTAAGATTTTTTTTGATATTTTCAGTCGATGTATCTGTTAAATCTGGAGAATCGCTTGTTTCACCTTTGTAATATGTAGCATCATCACCTAAAGCCTCAATGATGTCATCTCTTAATTTTTGAGCTTCGCTGTATTTATATGATATAAATGTTTTGTGTGCCATATTTGAACTCCTTTTTATCACTTTATTAAATGCGTTAAAATTATAATTCCTGTACAAACTAACGCTAATGGTAAATAAAACCATAGCTCGGTTTTTGAAAAAACACAAGAAATAAAACAATTTTTTTTGTTTCCGAACTCTTCTGTTGAAGCTGCTAATGAGAAATCTATTTTTTCATTGTCAGTTAAACTGATTTTTTTATAAAGAGCTCTGTATAAACGTTCCTGTAACAGGTAATATGAATCTAATCCCCAGAAAATAATGATTGGAATATATGCTACTAAAAAATATAATTTATCAGCATCCTTGCTAGACAAGGCGAAAATGCCTGCAACAAGTGTTACAGCCCAACCTTTAAGTGCAAAAGAATTACTTGCCATTCGATTAATTACACCTTGTATCATTTCTAAATGTCTAATTTTGTTTTCTGAATTCATGGGATTTCTCCTTTTCTTTTTGTTTTAAACTTTTTGGTACTTATATATACTTAAGTTAATGCTACGCTGCAATAATACTGTTATGCATAATATCAACGATTTGTCTGAGAATCTGTGCTTGGGGACCAAACATTGAAATGATATCGTAGTTATCAAACGGAGATTTTTCAATTAAATCGTTCACATCAATATCGCCGTTTTCACGGACATAATCAATAATTGATTTTACAAACTCTTGCTGTTGAGAATTGAAAATATTTCCGCTTAAAAATTCGCCGAACTTTTCATTGATAGCGTCCTGTTCGATACCAACAATCGAACGGATAAACGCAGCAAGATTGTCAATATCGGTGGTATCTTCATAATCATTCTTTGTGCCGAGTTCTTCCCACAGAATTCTTTCGAGTTCTTTAAGGTCCTCGGCAGAAATCGGTTCAAGGTTTCTTATCTTAAGAATTGTCGGATTGTTTGTGTTTTCGGCAAGATAATCAATAACCTTTTCTTTGTATGTTCTTATATCAACAAGACCGTTGCCGTTATAATCTCCATCAATAACCTCATCGGGAGTATCAATATCAACGGGTTCATCCTGCGGCTGAATATACCTCATAAGGTTACGCACTTCATCACGACATTTTTCAAGTTCGCTGATTGTTGGATTGTTCCAAAAATCGGTTCCGGCAAGAATTTTTAATGTATCAGCTTTAGCTATGACATCGTCGATTGTTGAATAGTCAAGAAGTATTCTTGCTGATTTTCTTACCATACCAACAGATCTTGTTGCTTCACTGATGTTACCGTTTGCAAGAATTGAAAGCTCAATATTAAACATTTTCACGTCAAAAGCAAGAGCTTTCTTATCCTCTTCAATATCGATATCAACCAGTTTTGAAATGTGAAGCTGCATTTCTTTCGCATCAAGAATGGAAATTGCCTGCCAACGTTCTCTGTCGCAGAACTTATCGACATAAGCCATTTCTTCTCTGACTGAAATTCTTGCACTGTTGGCTTTTACACCAAGAACCTTATTGATAAGTTCAGGCTTGATTTTATCATAATAAGATTTGTGTTCCGGGTTAGTCTGATGCTCAATTTTCTGAAGTTCTACAAGTAAATTAAGTTTTGCATCAAACAACCTTTGCGAAAGTGACTTTGAAACAATTGTGTCAGCTCCGTCAACGTGCTGTTCAAAATATTCAAAGTTTCCGCAGTAATCGAATATCAAGAAGAATTCTTTATCTTTTCCGTCAATTAACGCAGGACAAAGTCTTGTTCCACGACCTATCATCTGAACAAACTTGATTTTTGATTTTACAGGTTTAAAGAATACAAGGTTAAGTACACTCGGTACGTCAACGCCCGTATCAAGCATATCAACTGAAACGGCAATACGGAAATCATCGTCAGATTCAAACTTGTCAATCAGATGATTTGCACCTTTAACCTGATTGTCGATAAGCTGACAGTAGTTCTCTCCGTATTTAGGATATGTTTTCTTAAACACATCAACAATAAGCTGTGCGTGTTTATGGTTATATGCAAATATAATTGTTTTACCGATTTTCTGACCGTAATCAACCTTAAGACCGTTTGTCATAAGTTCATCAAGAACACGGCGGCAGGTATCTTCGTTATAGAAAATCTTGAACAATGTTTCTTTCGGGATAATGTAATCAGGTGCAATATCATTTACAAGAACAACATCTGCTTTCTGTTTGTCAGCGGCACTTAAATCGCTGTATTTGATACCGTGACTAAGAAGCTTTGTTGTTTTACTCTTAACTTTGTAAGACACAAGATAATGTTCTTTTACACCTTCTTCAAGTGAATATGAGAAGTTAGGTTCTCCGTTTTCACAGTTGAAAAGGTGATATGTATTTGCGTCAACTTCATCCTTCGGTGTTGCTGTAAGACCTACAAGCAAGCAATCGAAGTACGAGAAGATTGAGCCGTATTTGTTAAATATTGAACGGTGAGCTTCGTCAACAATGATTAAATCAAATCTGGCCGAAGAAAACTCTTTATCTTCAGCATCAATATAATTTATCATTGTCTGATGAGTTGAAAATGTTATTCTTGCATTCGGTTCGTCAGCGAGTGATTTGTCAGAAAGAACACAATAGCTCATGTTTGGGAGAATTTTCTGGAAATTCTTGAACGCCTGACGAACAAGGCTTGTTCGGTCAGCAAGAAAAAGAACGTTTTTAATCCATTTGTTGCGAGCAAGAACTTCAACAAGAGAAATAGATACTCTTGTTTTACCTGTGCCTGTTGCCATAACGATAAGACCTCTGCGATGAAGGTCGTTAAAACGCTCGCAGATATTAGTTATAGCCATTTTCTGATACGGTCTGCCGCTGATATCGTCACGAATCTGTAAATCTGTTATACTGTTGCGGCTACGCTTCTGAAGCATATATTCAAGCTCTTCGGCGGTGTGGAATGCCATAACTTTACGTGACGGATATAAACCGTCAATCACATAAATTTCATAACCGTTTGTGTAATAGAGGACCGGGACATAACCGTATTTTTGTTTCATACAGTCGCCGTATTCCTTAACCTGCTGAATACCGACAACAGCACTTACACTTGTTTTCTTTGCTTCGACAATAGCAAGAGGGTTACCGTCTTTACCGTAAAGAACATAGTCGCAGAAGCCAATTCCTGACTCGTTAAGCATACCCTGAACAGGAATTTCACAACAAGCCATATTGGGCAAAACGGTACCGCTTTTAACAACAGTTCCGTTAGGCAAAGTTGTTGTGCCTGTGGGTTCAAGAACGTTCCAACCAACCTCACCTAGATAAACATCAATATAAATGCGGCGGGTTTCTGCTTCACTCATATAAGCAGGAATAGTGAAAGCTGAAACGGTTTCAGGTTTATCAAATTTTCTGTATACAAACTCTGCAAAGAATGCGATATTATCAAAAGCAAGCTTTGCGTGTTTCTTTTTGATGTTTTTATCGTGCTGTGCATTCATACCAAGCTTGCGAATGAAATGCAGTGTTTCGAGAATTACGGAGTTGTTAACAAAACCTGTTATAACTTTGTTATCAACAAGCTCAAGGAGTGTAGCATTTGCCTGCATAGGCACATTATGCTTTTCATAAATATATTCAATTATTGTAGAGAGAGCTTTACGGCAATACGAAGCCGTATCTGATGGTGTTTTTGCATTTTCGGCAAGAACACAAGCATCAAATATCTCCTTATATTCTGTGTTATTCATAATAAAATCAAATTGAGTCATATAAATTCTCCTTTGATTAATTGAATTTTATCTATGTAAGCGAGAACATAAAATTTTGATTTGTCGACTTGTTTGACGAAGGTTGCAAATTCATTTTGAAGTTCGATTGGTGGAATGAGAACATCAATGTCTTTAAGCAAGAAAATCTTGAATTCAGCAAAAGTTGAACCAGAGCCCAGCTTGGGGTATTCCACTAACGTCTTTTCTCTCATGAATTGCTCAAGGTATTTGCAGTTAAATAACTCTCTGCTCGGAGAAATGCAAAGCACTCGACCATCTTTATAATAAAACGGTTCGTCCGTATCAACCATCCACACTTGACCCTTATTACAAATGGACGGCATAAGTAAATCGCCAATTTGGGGCTTTGTTTCATCGTTTGCCAATCTTTCATAGTGCTCCTTGGCAATACGATATGGATTTACTGGCTTTATACCATTAGCCAATTCTCCAATCTCGGTTCCTCGATAAAATGGAACACCTTCCTCTACAAACTCTGTTGTAAACACTCTATGGCTGGAGCCAACTTCTGCAACTTCACCTAATTTTCGGGTTTCATATTTATATATGCTTGTTTTTACATCCCCAAACATCTCGACAAATCGGGCTTTAACGAGTTCATCGAGCTGTTGAAGTTCTCGGCGTCTTAAGTTTATAATTGATTTAATAGAGTCGAGAATAACAACAATTTCTTTTTGTTCCTCAATGTTCCTAATGTTAATTGGAAATTCATAAAGCATTGATAATTTTAAATTATCTCTAACACTTCCAGATGCAACGGTCTTAATGCGTTGTAATGCAATGTCACTTTTTAAGAAATAATAAAGATATTGCTTATCAAGCTCGTCGGCAACAGAAAAAACATTATACAAGGGACTTACAATTACTCTTTCTTCATCTTTTTGATAATCTACTGAACCTACATTGATTCTTGAAGGATTATAGGCAAAACAACCCTTGGGTACGATTTTGTATGTGGTTTTATCTTTACTTGCAACTTCTTTACCAAAGTAGTCCCTGCAAAAACCTTGAGTATTTGTAACGCTATAAACAGGAATATCCTCTCCGTCTTTATTTCTGACAGAGTATTCTTGAATGTAGTTTCCAAGTCTATCTTTCATATTTATCCCTACAAATCCGAATTTGCAAGGATTTGTAGGGGGATTTTATGCGATGAATCTTCTGTGTGCGGTTTTTACATTGGTCTGATTAACAATTGCATACTGCATTGTGGTATCAATTTGCGAATGACCGAGAATTTTCTGCACCTGTTCAACGGGCATCCCTTTATCAATTGCCCTTGTTGCCATAGTGCGCCTGAATTTATGCGGATGAATTTTGTCAAGATTCTGGCTTCTGCCAAGCCTTCTGAGCCTGATTTCAACACCGCTGATTTTTAATCTGTCATACGGATCATCAAGAGTTACAAACAAAGCAGGATTATCATCACGGCGTGTTTTCAGATATGCTTGCAGATGCAATTTTGCTTTTGCATCGAAATAAACTCGGCGTTCTTTATCGCCCTTACCGAACACAATGCATTCACGCTCTTCAAAATTGATATCGCTGATGTTCAGATTTACAAGCTCACCAACACGAATACCCGTTGAATAAAGTAAATCAATGATTGCGAGGTCACGCATACAGGTGCAGGCATCTCGCAATTTTTCAATTGCTTCATCGTTTATTATTTCCTTGACCTGCTTTTTGGTTTTGATTTTATGTATACGGTGCATAGGACTTTTCAGAATGTAGTCCTCTTCTTCCATCCAAGAAAAGAAACTCGAAATATTTCTCCTGATGTTATCTATGGTTGCATTGCTGCAATTATTAATCTGCTGATACTCGGCTAAAAACTGTCGGATTCGTTCTGTTGTCACCCGACGGACAGGTATTGTTATTATGCCAAAAAATTTTTCAAGCGTTGTGTGATAATATTTCAGTGTTCTTTCAGAACAACCTTCAACCTTTTTTGCATCCAGAAACATCTGCAAATATGTTGTATTTGTTATTTTTTCAGGGACAGAAGTATTACCGGAAAGCTTTTTAATAAGAACTTGCTGCAGTTTCTTTTGCTGTTCAATATTCAGATGTTCTGCCATTTCATCAAGAATTTCAAAAATTGTTGTTTCCATATCCATTACCTCACTATAATTTTCGTTTAACTTTTATTATAGCATAGGTAACGATTATGTATTAACCGAAATATTCTTGCATCAAGCTGTCAAATAAAGTCTGTGCCTCATCAAGAGCCTTCTGTACGGCAACTTTTGATTTGTCGACCTGTTCAACGAAAGTTGCGAATTGGTTTTGAAGTTCAATTGGCGGAACAACAATTTTTCGTTTCTTTAATGAATCAAACTCAATGTTATCGGCTGTTACAGCCCTAACACCACTTAAAATGTCCTTTTCAAGCATTTTAAATTGATACATTAGAAATGTTGGCAGGATTTTTCCGTTTGGAATAAATACTTTCAAATCTTGATTAACTGTAACTGGTACAGCATTAATAGCAACGGGTAACGTATGCTTCAAAATACCACTTCTGATAACCATAATCACAGAATTGACAGGAACTATCTTTGCAGTGCTATTATCAACACCTAACTGGTTGATTTTGATTTGACTGTCATATAAAACCTCAGTCTTCATATCCTTTGAAGACACCCAAGGAATATCACCGTTCTCGTAATATTCTGGATGTGATTTGGATGGTGTGCCACCACCATATATATCGCTACAAACACTTGCTACCATATCGGTATCCCAACCCATTGAATTTGTGACTGCTTCCCCAAACATCTCGACAAATCGGGCTTTAACGAGTTCATCGAGTTTGGTAATTTGATGTTTTCTATAATTAATAATTGAAACAACGTTATCAAGAATTTCAACGATTTCTTTTTGTTTATCAATGCGGTGTATATGTACTTTAGTTTTTGAAAGTGTAGCTTTGTTTAATGTTTTTCCCATTACAGCTTTATTAGTTCCAACATCCCAATCTTTGCCACTAAACAGATAATATATGTAGTCAGGAATTAATTCTGTTGTTTTCTTATCTCTAAATGACATTATTGCCTCATTAGAATACATCGGTTCGGTAGTAATTGCTGTTTTGCCGATAGACAATTTGAAGCTCATAATGACTGTGTTTGTCGGAATTAAACTAATGCCGCTATCTTTTACAGCTTGCTCTGATAAGAATTCTTTTGTTTCACTAATATATTTACCACATTTAGAAAGATCGCCAATGGAAATCCATTTATAATCATTTGAATTCCAATATTCAGGGTTGTTTCTTGCTGGGGTTTTTCCCATTTGCAAGTCAAACAATTCATCAAGATAATATTCCATATTCATCCCTACAAATCCGAATTTGCAAGGATTTGTAGGGGGATTTTATGCGATGAATCTTCTGTGTGCGGTTTTTACATTGGTCTGATTAACA
>JAZRJH010000001.1:0-6116 GCA_045645685.1 Acutalibacteraceae bacterium | reverse complement strand
TTATTTTTTGGGAGGAAAAAACTATGATACTTAATAATGTTGATTTTGATACTTATTTCAGCAATTATCCCGATAAAAACGGATATTTCGGCAAATACGGCGGAGTTTATATTGACGATAAACTCAAGGCTGCAATGGCTGAAATAACAGAAGCATATTATTCCATCTGTCAGTCAAGAAAGTTCATTGCAGAACTTCGCAGAATCCGCAAGGAATTTCAGGGCAGACCCACTCCCGTAACTCATCTTGAAAGACTTTCCGATGTTCTCGGCGGCAAGGTTCAGCTTTATGCAAAGCGTGAAGACCTTAACCATTCAGGCGCACACAAGCTCAATCATTGCATGGGTGAAGCTCTTCTTGCAAAATATATGGGCAAGAAAAAGGTTATCGCTGAAACAGGCGCAGGTCAGCACGGTGTTGCTCTTGCAACTGCAGCTGCATATTTTGGTCTTGAATGTGATATCTATATGGGTTCTGTTGATATCAAGAAGCAGGCTCCCAACGTTGCAAGAATGAAGATTCTCGGCGCAAATGTTGTTGAAGTTACTCACGGTCTTCAGACTCTTAAAGAAGCCGTTGACGCTGCTTTCGATGCATACAGTAAGGAATATAAAGATTCAATTTACTGCATCGGTTCGGTTCTCGGACCTCATCCCTTCCCGATGATGGTCCGTGATTTCCAGAGTGTTGTCGGTATTGAAGCAAGAGATCAGTTTATTGATATGACAGGGCATCTTCCCGATGCAATTGTTGCTTGTGTAGGCGGCGGCTCAAACGCTGCGGGTCTTTTTGCAGGCTTCCTTAATGATCCCGTTGATATCTACGGAATTGAACCTCTCGGCAGAGGACCCAAGCTCGGCGACCATGCCGCAAGCCTTAAGTACGGCGAAGAAGGTATCATGCACGGTTTCAACAGCATCATGCTTAAGGATGAAAACGGCGAACCTGCTCCCGTTTATTCCGTTGCAAGCGGACTTGACTATCCTTCATCAGGCCCCGAACACGCATTCCTTCAGGAAATCGGCAGAGTAAAATATGATGTTATTGATGACAAAGAAACAATCGATGCATTCTACAAACTTTCAAGACTTGAAGGTATCATCCCTGCTATTGAAAGCTCACACGCTGTTGCTTACGGCATGAAGCTCGCTCAGAGAATGGACAAGGGTTCGGTTCTTATCAATCTCTCAGGAAGAGGCGATAAGGATATGGACTATATTATTGAAAACTACGGTATCAGATAAAAATCAAGAGCCTTCGGAAATCTCCGAAGGCTCTCTTTATTAGTCTTTGTTTTTATGTCTGAGAATCTTTGATGTTGTGTTCTTAACAAATTCGGTTCTTCTGATTTTGAAAGAAACAATCTTTTTATAAGAAGGAAGTTTGCTGTTAACATTTTCAACAACTTCGTCCATGATATCATGGAGTTCCTCGTCGCTGAAATCTTTTTCATCCTTGCCGTATCTTTCCTTGAGTTCTTCGAAGTTGGGGAAGATTCTTGCGGCAACAATGGGTTCACCCTTGCTGTTTTCATCTTCAATAACGATGCTTTCGCCAACGCGGATGTCTGTTCCGAGATGATATTCAAGCTCTTCGGGATAAATGTTCTTGCCGTTGTTGGTAACAATAACATTCTTGCTTCTGCCTGAAATGTAGTAATGACCCTTGCTGTCAACATAACCGAGGTCGCCTGTGTGGAACCAACCGTCTTCATCGATTACCTTTGCTGTTTCTTCGGGGTTGTTGTAGTAACCGAGCATTACCATGTCGCCCTTAACGCAGATTTCACCGATACCGTTTTCGTCGGGATTGATAATCTTTGCTTCACTTCCGGGAATGGGTTCGCCAACTGAATCTGCAAGACGGAGTCTGTCGTGATTGATAATTGCAAGGGGAGCGCATTCTGTGAGACCGTATCCCTGAAGAATCTGAATGCCGAATGCTGCGAAATCCTTAAGAATCTGGGGATTGATAGGTGCAGCACCGCAGATGATAAGGCGCATTCTTCCGCCGAATGTGTCGATGATTTCCTTAAAGAACAATCTCTTGAGGTCAAGACCAACCTTTTCGCCTGCCTTGACAATGATTGAACCGAGCTTGAAGAGCTTTTCGCCGTGGGGTCTTTCTCTGACCTTCTTCATAAGGCGTCTGTGAACAGTTTCAAGAAGAAGAGGAACAGCAACAAAAACTGAGGGGCTGAATTCCTTCATGTTTCTGAGAACATACTTGAAGCCGTCGCAGAATGTAACTTTTGCACCGCAGTAGGGAGCAAAGAAAAGAATGATAGTGCTTTCGTAAGTGTGGTGAAGGGGGAGCATTGAAATGCCGCAGTCTTCGGGTGAAATTTTTATAACACCCATAGCAGCCATAACTTCGGAGCAGAAGTTTCTGTGGCAGAGCATAACACCCTTTGACATGCCTGTTGTTCCCGATGTGAAAAGAAGAGAAGAGAGAGCATTGGGGTCGATTTCCGCTTCAAGATATCTCTTGTCGCCGTCTGCAAGAAGTTTTTCACCGTTTGCAATAAGGTCATCAATGCAAAGTTCACCTTCGATTTTGCCGTGGATAATAACAATTTTAAGGTCGCTCTTGAGCTCATCTTTGTGTTCCATGATTTTTTTGTAAATCTTTTTATCACAGAAGAAGAGCTTGACATCGGCTGTGTTGAGAATGTTGTTGATATCGTTGAAAAGAAGTTCTTTGTCAACGGGAACAATAACGCCGACGCCTGTAACGGTTGCCATATATGAAAGACACCATTCGTAGCTGTTGTCGCCCGAAACGGCAATCTTTTCGCCTTTAAGACCCATGTCTGTAAGTGCAGTACCTACAGCCTGAATCTGATTATAGTATGTTTTATATGAAATTTCATAGTGGTTGCCTTTTGTATCTTTAACCTCAAATGCAGGTCTGTCTGCATAGAGCTTTGCGCTCTGTGAAATCAGATCTCTCAGATCTTTGATTTCTCTGACTTTATAAAAAGTTTTGGTCAAGTGCCCGTACCTCCATGTTAAAATCGTCAATATTCTATCATGAAAAGTTTGAATTTTCAACAAAAAAATTCTTAAGAAATTATTAATAATGAAAGTTTTACATATATGTAATAATTTTGCGCCAAAACAACAAATTATTGTGTATTGTGAATAAAAGACAACATGATTTGGTGGTTACGATTTTGTGGAAAAATGTTCAAAAATTAGTGATAATGTTCAAATTTTCTTTTTTATATTTGTTGATGTTCAACAAAAGAAAATCAGGCGGCTGTGTAAAAAGCAGGCTGTTACCGACATCGTAACAGCCTGCTTTTTTGTTTATATGATTTCAATCATTTTTCTGAGATTTTCAAATCCGATTTCAATGCCGTCAAGGCAGTTTTCAAGACCTTCAAACTCAACGCTTACATATCCGTCATAACCTGCATTTTTTGCAATCGAAAGGCATTGCATAACGGGGATATCGCCGTGTCCGATTATTGAACCGCGAAGATAGTTTCCGCCTCTTGATTTGAAGAAGCCTTTTCCGGGATTCAGACCGTTTCCGCTTTTGATATGGAAATCTTTGGCGTGGATGTGTTTGATATAAGGTGCAAGCCTTCCTGCTGCCAATGCGCTGTTTTCGTCAGCGCATGAGAAATTGCCCACATCAAGAAGAACGCCGAAATTGTCATTTGCAACACCGTTGATGATTTTCTCAACTCTCTCGCTGTCCTGACAGAAAAATCCGTGATTTTCAATCATGGTAACTATGCCTTTGTCTTTTGCATAGTTTGTGATTTTTTTGCATCCGTCAACAAGAACGGGGAAAACCTGCTCGAATCCGGCATGCTTTTTGATATCTTCGGGAACATTCCATGCGGCGTCGTGTCTCATGCATCCTGCGCCGAGAATCTGAGCAATATCAACTTTACGGCAGACTCTTTCAACTTCTGCATCAAGGTTGTTGTCTTTAAGCAGATTTGCAGATATTGTATAAGCAATAACGGGGAGTGAAAGCTTTTCGCTTTCTTCTCTTATCATTTCGGCGTATTCTTTTTCGCTGACACCGTCGGCAGGGGAAAGGTCGATGAATTCAATTCCGTCAAATCCCATTTCCTTTGCCTTTTTCATAATGCTCAGCTGAGTTTCCTTGCCCGAATTGATAAGCTGCTGAAAACTGTAACTGCTGACTCCGATTTTCATTTTATATCACCTCAGCAACCGTGGCTCTTAAGGAATTCAACGGCTTTTCTGATATCCTTTTCGGGGTCATCGCCGACTTCTCTTTCGATTGTAAGGAAGCCCTTGTAACCGATATCTTCAAGCGCTGCAAGATATTTTGTCCAGTCAACCTGACCTTCGCCAAGAGGAACTTCAAGGAATGAATCTTCTGTGATGATAACATCTTTCTTAAGACCGTAGATGATTTCGGGGTCTTTGAAGAAAATCTGCTTGCCGTCTTTGGCGTGAGTATGTACGATGTATTTCTGAAGATTGTAAACGGCACCTGCGGGTTCATCGCCTGTAACCATAACAAGGTTTGCGGGGTCAAGGTTAACGCCTACGCCTGTTGAACCGAGTGAATCAAGGAATTCTTTGAGAACAGCTGATGTTTCGGGACCTGTTTCGATTGCAAAATGTGCACCGATGCTGTCGGCATATCTTGAGAGTTCAAAGCAGGCTTCCTGCATAACCTTATATCTGTCTTCGTTCTTGTCGCCGGGAACAACGCCGATGTGAGTTGTAACAACATCTGTGCCGAGTTCCTTTGCAAGGTCGATGATTTTCTTTGATTTTTCAATTTTTTCGGGATTTCTGTCCGCGAAACAGAATCCGCCGCCGCCAAGGTCACCGCAAAGAGCTGAAATAACGAGACCGTTATCTGCAACGAGTTTTTTGAAATCGCTGATTTTTGCAGCGTTCATGTTTTCGGGGGCCATTTCGCCTCTTGTTGCATAAACCTGAATACCGTTTGCGCCTACACCTGCGGCTTTTTTAACTGCAGTTGTTATATCTGTTCTGAAGCTGTCGATAATAACACCGATAGGGAATCTGCCCATAATCAATTATCTCCTTTACAAACTGATTTTTGATTAAGGATATCATATCAAACTTTTATTATATTATCAAGATTTTTTTATTAATTAACTTTACAATTTTTATTTTTGTGGTATATTATAATATGGACATTTATAGAAATATCAAAGGAGGTTAATTCTTATGTCAAAAATGAAGGTTGCGGTTATCGGATGCGGAACAATCGCCAATGCATCCCATATCCCTTCTTATATGGCTAATGAAGAAGTTGAAATCAAATATTTCTGTGATATTATTCCCGAAAGAGCAGAAAAAGCTGTTGAAAAATACGGCTGCGGAACAGCAGTTGTTGATTATCACGATATTCTCAACGATCCTGAAGTTGAAGCTGTTTCGGTTTGTACTCATAACGATTTTCATTCGGTTATTTCAATTGATTTTCTCCGTGCAGGCAAGAATGTTCTTTGTGAAAAGCCTGCCGCAAGAATCCTTTCCGAAGCTCTCGAAATGCAGAAGGTTGCCAAAGAAACAGGCAAGGTTCTCAACATCGGTGTTTGCAACCGTTTCAACACATACGTTATGAAGGTAAAAGAGCTTATCGATCAGGGTGAACTCGGTAATGTTCATCATGTTTATGCTTCATTCAGAAAGCACCGTTCAATTCCCGGTATCGGAGGAGATTTCACAACAAAATCAAAGTCGGGTGGCGGAGTGCTCATCGATTGGGGTGTTCATTTTCTTGATCTTGTTATGTATTGCTGCGGCGACCCGAAGCCTCTCACCGCATCGGGTGAAGCATTCTGCAAACTCGGCAAGGATATTTCAAACTATACTTATACAAGTATGTGGGCGGAAGACACCGCCGAAATGAACGGTACATACGACGTTGATGATTCGGTAACAGGTCTTGTAAGAACAACAGGCCCCGTTATTACCTTCAACGGCGCATGGGCACAGAATATCGGCGAACCCGAAATGTTTATCGATTTCATGGGCGATAAGGCGGGCATCAGACTTTCATATTGCTCGGATTTCAGAATCTGGTCAGTCAAGAACGGAATGCTCACCGAAACAAAGGTTTCCGCAAAAGAAACCGATATGTAC